>NZ_BAABMF010000109.1:0-247 GCF_050402865.1 Clostridium sediminicola | reverse complement strand
TTTTTACAAAGTTTGCTCAGTTTGAGCTTTGTTACTTTATATATAATTCACTATGCAATTTTCAATGAACAAAATAGAAAGAAATTAATCTTTCAAAATTAAACAGAGTAGATAAAACCAAGTCAATATTATGAGAACATTGTTCTCATTTCTCCCTAGAAAGGAGGTGATCCAGCCGCAGGTTCTCCTACGGCTACCTTGTTACGACTTCACCCCAATCATCGATCCCACCTTCGACTGCTGGCTC
>NZ_BAABMF010000108.1:0-252 GCF_050402865.1 Clostridium sediminicola | reverse complement strand
CTTTCTAGGGAGAAATGAGAACAATGTTCTCATAAAATTGACTTGGTTTTATCTACTCTGTTTAATTTTGAAAGATTAATTTCTTTCTATTTTGTTCATTGAAAATTGCATAGTGAATTATATATAAGTAACAAAGCTCAAACTGAGCAAACTTTGTAAAAAGTTGATTAAATAACTAAAAGATCAAGCTACAAAGGGCGCACGGTGGATGCCTTGGCACTAGGAGCCGATGAAGGACGTGATAAGCTGCGA
>NZ_BAABMF010000107.1:0-255 GCF_050402865.1 Clostridium sediminicola | reverse complement strand
ATGCAGGGCCTGCTATTTATTCTACACTAGCATTAAAGGGATTTTTCCCAATGGATTGGTTAAAAACATTAAACCAACCTCATACAAATCTACCAAGTCACTGTGACAGAACAAAAACACCAGGTATCGATGTAACAACAGGTTCTTTAGGTCAAGGATTATCCGTTGCTGCAGGTATTGCATTAGGGCATAAGTTAGACGGAAAGGATAATTATGTTTACTGTATCGTAGGTGATGGAGAAACTCAAGAAGGTC
>NZ_BAABMF010000106.1:0-255 GCF_050402865.1 Clostridium sediminicola | reverse complement strand
CGAACTTCTCCTGAATCATATCTGTAACCATCTTAGCCGCAGCAAAGGTATGCTTACACCCCACATGACCGATAAACATGGACACGTTCACATGGTAACTCTCCATGATGTCCTCCACAAGGTTAACGTAGTGTTCAGCAGGGCCGGAAGCACCGTGAATCATAGGACTGGCCTTGGCCTTCTTTGCCATAGTAATCAGCATATCTTCCTTGTCATGGACGTCCTCAAAAAGAATACCATTCTGATAGCCAAAGC
>NZ_BAABMF010000105.1:0-255 GCF_050402865.1 Clostridium sediminicola | reverse complement strand
ATCGCTAGTATGTTTGTAAAATATGGTAGAGAGTATGCCCAAATATGTCATCAAATAGGTGATTTTTCAGAGGAAGAGCGTGCCATAAATGCTGTAGAATCTATGTATCAGGCAATTATAAAAAATGGGTGGGATGGAGAATGGTTCTTACGTGCATATGATGCTTTTGGAGAAAAAATTGGCTCCAAAGAATGTAATGAAGGAAAAATTTTCATCGAACCTCAGGGCTTTTGTGTTATGGCAGGCGTAGGAATC
>NZ_BAABMF010000104.1:0-255 GCF_050402865.1 Clostridium sediminicola | reverse complement strand
GTAGAATTACCCGAATAACAAACGAGGATATAGTTCATTGATATCCAATGAGGAATCTATTCAAACAAAGGAGAATGTTTATGAATAATTTTATTAATGACTTTGTTGTAGGAATTGATGTATCATCTAAATCTTCTGTAGTTACAATATTACAACCTGGTGGAGAACAATATGGTAAAAAGCTAAAGATCACCAATGATTTAACTGGTTTTAACAAGCTACTATTTATTCTCAATGGAATCTGTTCTAATTTTT
>NZ_BAABMF010000103.1:0-255 GCF_050402865.1 Clostridium sediminicola | reverse complement strand
TGCTAGCAGCAATTGCTAAAATTAGTGAAGTTATGCCTGAAGACGTATTCTTAAAAGAAATGCAACATTCTTTTGAACATAAATTTGCATCAAAACCTGAAGTAATTGAAGGTAACATGGCAGCATTGAAAATGGCCCTTCAGGAGGTGAAATAAATGAGTAAAATAAACATTAACGAGAGTATAAAGTGGACTGAAATCACTCCAGGTGGAGACATTTATGAGAGAGGTAATTCTAGTGAATTCAAAACTGGAG
>NZ_BAABMF010000102.1:0-255 GCF_050402865.1 Clostridium sediminicola | reverse complement strand
AACACAATCATTAACATTGAATATATACTATATGGAACTAATTCAACTGGAGATAATTTTGCTAATCCTGCTGCAACTAATATTTGTCCACCATAAGGAACTATTCCTTGAAATGCTGATGCAAAAACATCAAGTAAACTTGCTGTTCTTCTTGGATCTATATCATATTCCTTTGTTATGTCTTTTGCCAAAGGACCAGCTGATACTATTGCAATAGTGTTATTTGCTGTTGATATATCGATTAAACTTGCAAGT
>NZ_BAABMF010000101.1:0-255 GCF_050402865.1 Clostridium sediminicola | reverse complement strand
ATTCAAAATTCATCGCATTTGGTGGAGATGGTGGAACATATGATATAGGATTCCAATCATTATCAGGAGCAATGGAACGTGGACATGATATGGTTTATGTTTGTTATGATAATGGAGCATACATGAATACAGGTATCCAACGTTCATCAGCAACACCAAGATTTGCAGATACAACAACAACACCAGCAGGAACAGAATCTGATGGTAAAAAACAATATAGAAAAGATTTAGGACAAATAATAGCTGCTCACCATA
>NZ_BAABMF010000100.1:0-255 GCF_050402865.1 Clostridium sediminicola | reverse complement strand
TAGGTGAAGGAAGAAAATTAGCAGATAAGATAGGAACAGATTTATCAGTACTTTTATTAGGAAATAAAATAGATGAAGAAGCAGAAAAATTAGCCCATTACGGAGTAGATAAAGTTATTTATTTTGACCATGAAAAGTTAGAAAATTACTCAACAGATGCTTATTCCAAAGTTATAGGTGAGTATATATTAGAAAATCAACCTGAGTCAGTATTGATAGGAGCTACTTCAATTGGAAGAGATTTAGCGCCTAGAA
>NZ_BAABMF010000099.1:0-255 GCF_050402865.1 Clostridium sediminicola | reverse complement strand
AAGCTATTAAAGTTTGATCTACAACTACTACGAAATCAGGCTCATATATATTAGAGTGTACTCTGATTTTTGTATCACCTATTCTGTTATAAGCTGTAATAGGCGCTCCCATTCTTTCTGGGCCATATTCAGGAAAACCTTGAACATATTTACCAGTACTAAAAGCTACATCTGCTAATAATAAAGATGCAGTTTTTGCTCCCTGACCGCCACGACCATGCCATCTTATCTCTGTTACTTTAGACATATTTTTTC
>NZ_BAABMF010000098.1:0-255 GCF_050402865.1 Clostridium sediminicola | reverse complement strand
TTAAAAATGCGAAAAAAGTAGTTGCATTTTTAGGTGTAGATACATCTGTATCACAATCTGGCGATTTTACAAGCACTAAAAACAGGTTAACTAAACGTGGCTCTCGCCTAGGGCGTAAAGTTTTATTCAACCTAGCAATTAATTCAATAAAAACTAGAAAAAACGGCATTGCTGCAAACCCTGTTTTACTAGCTTATTATAAACAATTAACCCAAAGTAAACCTAAAAAAGTCGCCTTATGTGCTGTTATGCATA
>NZ_BAABMF010000097.1:0-255 GCF_050402865.1 Clostridium sediminicola | reverse complement strand
ATTCAAAATTCATCGCATTTGGTGGAGATGGTGGAACATATGATATAGGATTCCAATCATTATCAGGAGCAATGGAACGTGGACATGATATGGTTTATGTTTGTTATGATAATGGAGCATACATGAACACAGGTATCCAACGTTCATCAGCAACACCAAGATTTGCAGATACAACAACAACACCAGCAGGAACAGAATCTGATGGTAAAAAACAATATAGAAAAGATTTAGGACAAATAATAGCTGCTCACCATA
>NZ_BAABMF010000096.1:0-255 GCF_050402865.1 Clostridium sediminicola | reverse complement strand
AAATAGAACCGCTACAGCCATTATTGTTCTCCTTCCTTCACATCATTAAAGCTTTTTACTCTCTTTATAATACTTTGTATTAATCTAACACATACTGAAATAAATCCTAGTGGCATAACTAGGTACAATAACCACATTGGAATAGGTAGCGAAACAGCTGTTTGTCCACCAGATCTTATTGTTCCCATCAAATCAAAACCAACATATGAAACAATTATTGCAAAACCTAAGAAAACTAAATCACTAAAAATATCC
>NZ_BAABMF010000095.1:0-256 GCF_050402865.1 Clostridium sediminicola | reverse complement strand
CCCCTGCGTGCAAGGCAGGTGCTCTCCCAACTGAGCTATACCCCCAAAAATGGTGGACCTTCAGGGACTCGAACCCCGGACCTACCGGTTATGAGCCGGTTGCTCTAACCAGCTGAGCTAAAGATCCATAGTTACCTGGCAACGTCCTACTCTCCCACACAGTCTCCCGTGCAGTACCATCAGCGTGTTGAAGCTTAACCTTCGTGTTCGGAATGGGAACGGGTGTTACCTTCAAGCTATAATCACCAGATATATA
>NZ_BAABMF010000094.1:0-256 GCF_050402865.1 Clostridium sediminicola | reverse complement strand
AATGTTGCAAAACTATATGAAGAAGGATCTACCTTTACAATTGGCAAGGGTAATGTAATTAAAGAGGGGATAGATTTAACTATTATTGCATCAGGGGTTATGGTAGAAGAAGGTATTAAGGCAGTAGGACTTCTAGAAAAAGAAGGTATTTCTGCGAGATTGGTGGATATGTTTACTATTAAGCCTATTGACGCTGAACTTGTGATTAAGTGTGCAAAAGAAACAGGAGCAATTGTTACTGCTGAAAATCATAACA
>NZ_BAABMF010000093.1:0-261 GCF_050402865.1 Clostridium sediminicola | reverse complement strand
CTAACATTTCTAACATTCTATTGTATTTGTCATTTCCCATTCCCATTCTCATCCAACGAACTCCGTTTACAAATGAGTTCAGTGTTGCAAGAACTTTTACACATTTTTCTCTTCTTGCAGCTTCAACACACACTGCTCCTCCTACTCCCCATCCGATTAGTCCTATTTTTTCTGCATCTACTTCAGGTTGAGCTTTTAAAAAATTAATAGCTGCACATATATCCTCTACTTCTCTTTCAAGTGTTGTATACTTTACTAATC
>NZ_BAABMF010000092.1:0-261 GCF_050402865.1 Clostridium sediminicola | reverse complement strand
GCTTATCGCAGCTTATCACGTCCTTCATCGGCTCCTAGTGCCAAGGCATCCACCGTGCGCCCTTTGTAGCTTGATCTTTTAGTTATTTAATCAACTTTTTACAAAGTTTGCTCAGTTTGAGCTTTGTATTTCTTTTAATTCACTATGCAATTTTCAATGAACATAAATGGTGGGTCTAAGTGGACTCGAACCACCGACCTCACGCTTATCAGGCGTGCGCTCTAACCAGCTGAGCTATAGACCCATGTATGGTGGAGATAA
>NZ_BAABMF010000091.1:0-264 GCF_050402865.1 Clostridium sediminicola | reverse complement strand
TTATCTCCACCATACATGGGTCTATAGCTCAGCTGGTTAGAGCGCACGCCTGATAAGCGTGAGGTCGGTGGTTCGAGTCCACTTAGACCCACCATTTATGTTCATTGAAAATTGCATAGTGAATTAAGAAATATATTGTAACAAAGCTCAAACTGAGCAAACTTTGTAAAAAGTTGATTAAATAACTAAAAGATCAAGCTACAAAGGGCGCACGGTGGATGCCTTGGCACTAGGAGCCGATGAAGGACGTGATAAGCTGCGATA
>NZ_BAABMF010000090.1:0-266 GCF_050402865.1 Clostridium sediminicola | reverse complement strand
ATAAGATATTACAATAATTATAGATATCAATGGAACCTAAACAAGATGACTCCTGTACAATACAGAAATCATCTCTTAGCATCTTAACACCCTTTTTAAATTGTCCTTGACATAGGTACCATTTTAATTTTGAGCATACTCGAGACTCTAGATAGTTTTGTGTAGTTTAATATTTTATAATTATAATATTACTGGAAATTCTTAATTCCAGTAATATTATTTTTTATCTTTGAAATACTAATACTGTTGGATTATGTTTATCTATA
>NZ_BAABMF010000089.1:0-275 GCF_050402865.1 Clostridium sediminicola | reverse complement strand
ATAAAGCAGCAGAAGTAGTTAAGATAGTTCCTGAGTTAAAAGAAGAAGATATAATCGCAAAAGTATTAGAAGTAATTAAAAGTGAAAAGAAAGCTGTATCATTGACAGATGCAGAAATAATTGTATCTGGTGGACGTGGAGTAGGTGGTCCAGAAGGATTCAAGCTTGTTGAAGAATTAGCAGAAGTTTTAGGTGGAGTTGTAGGTGCTTCAAGAGCAGCAACAGATAGTGGATGGATAGATCAGTCACATCAAATAGGACAAACAGGAACAACA
>NZ_BAABMF010000088.1:0-311 GCF_050402865.1 Clostridium sediminicola | reverse complement strand
TATCTTCTTCTTTTAACTCAGGAACTATCTTAACTACTTCTGCTGCTTTATCTTTATATTCTGCTTTTTCCATTACTCCAGGTCTTACTGTTGACATTTGTGGTCTATTCTTTGGACATATAATTGTTGCCATTAAGTTACCACCAAAAGCAGGACGTGTTTGTAATAATTTATTATCTGATGGATCTACATCTAATGATGTACAGTCTGCTGTCAATCCAGTTCCTACTCTTCCTGCAATTCTAGGCGCTAAATCTCTTCCAATTGAAGTAGCTCCTATCAATACTGACTCAGGTTGATTTTCTAATATA
>NZ_BAABMF010000087.1:0-333 GCF_050402865.1 Clostridium sediminicola | reverse complement strand
AACAAAGAGAAATCGTATTTTACAGTGAAGGTAGTCGTATGTTAGGTGATATATATCTACCTGATGATTATAAAGAGGGAGAAAAAAGACCTACAGTAATCGCTAACTCTGGATGGACAGGCCTTAACGTGGTATATCCTGCTATGTTTGCAAGAGACCTAACAAAAAGAGGGTATGTAGTTATGGGATTTGACTACAGAGGATTTAAACCAAGTGAAGGATTAGTAAAGTATACAACACTTGAAAGAGAAGTAGAGGATATATGTGCAGCTATTAATTTTTTAAAAGCTCAACCTGAAGTAGATGCAGAAAAAATAGGACTAATCGGATGGG
>NZ_BAABMF010000086.1:0-336 GCF_050402865.1 Clostridium sediminicola | reverse complement strand
AAGCTCCCAGGAATTTAACGTCAATAACTCTATTCAAAATAATTTAGTTTCACTAGTTAGGGTTTACACTAAAAATATGAATATTCGTACTTGTTTCTATACTTTTATTATACGAGGAATTTATAAAATCCGTCCTTCAGTGAGTAGAAGAAGCATATATAGAGTAAAAGGCATCGTAACAAGCTTTAGAAATTCTTATTCATTTTCCGAAATGGATTTTTAATTCAACTAAAATCTATATATGCTCATAACTCATTAATACCTGAGATTATGTGCATATATAGATAAAGTTTCATTTAAAAATCTTATAATATATGCGTTAAGAAAAATTATTGT
>NZ_BAABMF010000085.1:0-340 GCF_050402865.1 Clostridium sediminicola | reverse complement strand
TTTACTGTATCGTAGGTGATGGAGAAACTCAAGAAGGTCAAAATTGGGAAGCAATTATGTTTGCTGCACAAAAAGAATTGGATAATTTAATTTTGTTTGTTGATAACAATAAAATTCAATTAGATGGACCTACTTCAATGGTAAACAACATGGAAAGTTTTGAAGAAAAATTCCAAAGTTTCCACTGGAATAGTATTAGTGTAGATGGACATAATTTTAATGCAATTAAAGACGCCATTGCAAAGGCAAAGGAAACTAAGGGCAAGCCTACTGCGATTATCCTTGAAACTGTTAAAGGTGCTGGTATTGTTTGGGCAGTGGATAATTTTAATCATCATAT
>NZ_BAABMF010000084.1:0-352 GCF_050402865.1 Clostridium sediminicola | reverse complement strand
AAGCTTATCGCAGCTTATCACGTCCTTCATCGGCTCCTAGTGCCAAGGCATCCACCGTGCGCCCTTTGTAGCTTGATCTTTTAGTTATTTAATCAACTTTTTACAAAGTTTGCTCAGTTTGAGCTTTGTTACTTTATATATAATTCACTATGCAATTTTCAATGAACAAAATAGAAAGAAATTAATCTTTCAAAATTAAACAGAGTAGATAAAACCAAGTCAATTTTATGAGAACATTGTTCTCATTTCTCCCTAGAAAGGAGGTGATCCAGCCGCAGGTTCTCCTACGGCTACCTTGTTACGACTTCACCCCAATCATCGATCCCACCTTCGACTGCTGGCTCCTTACGGT
>NZ_BAABMF010000083.1:0-354 GCF_050402865.1 Clostridium sediminicola | reverse complement strand
TTAACTCACTTATTCAAGTAAGTTCAATGGTATTTATTCCTGCACTTATTTTACAAACTATTACTGGATGGTCTTTACAAGTTATTGTACCATTGATTGTAACAGCAGCTATAATCTACACAATTGCCGGTGGTATAAAAGCGGTTATCTGGACAGATGTAGTTCAAACAGTTATTGTTTGGGGTGGAATGATTTTAGTAGTTGTTATGGCATTAAATAAATTAGACATGGGACTATTTGAAACTCTTGGACAAGCTAAAGCGGCTGGTAAATTTGATGTTTTTGATTTCAACTTCAATTTAACTGTTACAAATGCATTCTGGGCATCACTTATTGGTGGTACAGTTATGTGGG
>NZ_BAABMF010000082.1:0-363 GCF_050402865.1 Clostridium sediminicola | reverse complement strand
GTACTTGACCTTGGTCAAATCCAAAGTATCCTATCCACATTGCAAATCCACCGATCATTACTGTCCACATATTTAATGAATCTTTATTGAATAACCAATCAAAAGATTTTAGCTTGTCAGCTTCTTTAGCAGCTTGCATTATTCCACTAAATCCTGTTGGTACTTGACTTGAAGCAAATATTACTGCAAATACTAAACCTGCAAATAACACAAGAGCTTGTATTGCATCTGTCCAAATAACTGCTTTAATACCTCCAACAGCTGTATAAATAATTGCGAAAACAACAATAATTGGAACCCATGCTTTGAATGATAATCCAGTAATTTCACTTAATACTAAAGCTGGTGTATATACAAATCCAC
>NZ_BAABMF010000081.1:0-366 GCF_050402865.1 Clostridium sediminicola | reverse complement strand
GAGCCAGCAGTCGAAGGTGGGATCGATGATTGGGGTGAAGTCGTAACAAGGTAGCCGTAGGAGAACCTGCGGCTGGATCACCTCCTTTCTAGGGAGAAATGAGAACAATGTTCTCATAATATTGACTCGGTTTTTTATCTACTCTGTTTAATTTTGAGTGATTAAACTCAAAAATGGGGGTATAGCTCAGTTGGGAGAGCACCTGCCTTGCACGCAGGGGGTCAAGAGTTCGAATCTCTTTATCTCCACCATACATGGGTCTATAGCTCAGCTGGTTAGAGCGCACGCCTGATAAGCGTGAGGTCGGTGGTTCGAGTCCACTTAGACCCACCATTTATGTTCATTGAAAATTGCATAGTGAATTAA
>NZ_BAABMF010000080.1:0-390 GCF_050402865.1 Clostridium sediminicola | reverse complement strand
GTCCAACAGGCCCTACAGGCATGAAAGGTGCTACCGGTCCAACAGGCCCTACAGGCATGAAAGGTGCTACCGGTCCAACAGGCCCTACAGGCATGAAAGGTGCTACCGGTCCAACAGGCCCTACAGGAATGAAAGGTGCCACTGGCCCAACAGGCCCTACAGGCATGAAAGGTGCTACTGGTCCTACAGGTCCTACAGGCATGAAAGGTGCTACTGGCCCTACAGGTCCAACTGGCATGAAGGGCGCTACAGGCCCAACAGGACCTACAGGCATGAAAGGTGCTACCGGTCCAACAGGCCCTACAGGCATGAAAGGTGCTACCGGTCCAACAGGCCCTACAGGCATGAAAGGTGCTACCGGTCCAACAGGCCCTACAGGCATGAAAGGTG
>NZ_BAABMF010000079.1:0-405 GCF_050402865.1 Clostridium sediminicola | reverse complement strand
TTATAGCTGCTGTTACAATCAATGGTACAATAACTTGTAAAGACCATCCAGTAATAGTTTGTAAAATAAGTGCAGGAATAAATACCATTGAACTTACTTGAATAAGTGAGTTAATAAAGAATTGTAAAACTGTTAACAATCTACTTACAGGTCCTAAACGATATTCCATATATTGATATACTGATGTTACTTTTAATTGATAAATTACAGGTGTACTAGCGAAGAATGCAAAGAATATTGCAAGTGGCACTGTAATATTAACCATAAATGGTGCTAACCCTGAGCCATATGCCCAACCTGGAGCTCCTATAAAGCTGTTAGCACTAATCATAGTTGCAGATACAGATAATGCGATTGGTAACCATGGCATTGATCTACCAGCTAAGAAATAGTCCTCTTGTGTCT
>NZ_BAABMF010000078.1:0-441 GCF_050402865.1 Clostridium sediminicola | reverse complement strand
ACTTTGGATTTGACCAAGGTCAAGTACAAAGATATTTAACAGCAAAGAACATTAAGAACATCAAAAAAGGTGGAATAATGAGTTCTATTGCAATGCAACTTATTTACTGGTTCTGTATGTTCTTAGGCGTTGTACTATTTGTATTCTACAAAACAAACCCTAGTACACTTGATTTTGGAAACTCAAACTTGATTATGACTGATTTCTTATTAAACTATGTTCCTACTGGTTTATTAGGTATCTTATTAGCTGCAACATTCGCTGCTGCAATGTCAAGTATTGACTCAATACTTAACTCATTAACAGCAGTATTCACAAAAGATATTTATGAGCCATATATAACTAAAAAGAAAGATACACCATTATCTACAACAATTATGTTCTCTGTAATATTTGGTGTTATAATCGTAGGATTTGTTTACGCAGGCCTTAGTGGAAACA
>NZ_BAABMF010000077.1:0-462 GCF_050402865.1 Clostridium sediminicola | reverse complement strand
GTTGAAGCTGCAAGAAGAGAAAAATGTGTAAAAGTTCTTGCAACACTGAACTCATTTGTAAACGGAGTTCGTTGGATGAGAATGGGAATGGGAAATGACAAATACAATAGAATGTTAGAAATGTTAGAAGAAGATAAAATCACAAGAGCAACAACAGGCGATATGGTACTAAGACACCCATATGAATGCTATCCTAACATAACAGAATCAGGAGATTTCTATACTGATAATACTCTTAAAAATTTAAATGGAGGAGTAGGAGCAAAAGCTGATGAAGATGCAGGAGAAGCATTCCCTACACCAATGTCAACAGCAATAGGAGACTCTTATGTTAGATTTAATATAGAAGATACATTTAAACACTTAAACTGTGGAGTATTTGTAGGTCACGGAAAATATAATGAACTACATGATAGAGAAGAAGCTGATGAAGCTTATAGACTTGCAAAAGAGCCAAAAGAA
>NZ_BAABMF010000076.1:0-494 GCF_050402865.1 Clostridium sediminicola | reverse complement strand
ATAACTGCTTTAATACCTCCAACAGCTGTATAAATAATTGCGAAAACAACAATAATTGGAACCCATGCTTTGAATGATAATCCAGTAATTTCACTTAATACTAAAGCTGGTGTATATACAAATCCACCCATGAATATAAGTGATTGACATAGCCAAATAATAACATTTAAAATTCTTGACTTTGTACCAAGTCTAACATTAATGTACTCATAAATTGTAGTTACGTTAGCATCATATAAAACTGGCAATACAGTATATGTAACAAATAATATAGAAAGAGGTACTGAAATATTAACCATAGCTGCCATAATACCACTACCATATCCCCAACCAGGACCACCGATAAATGAGTTAGCACTTATCATAGTAACACCAACTGATAAACCAATTGCATACCAAGGTAAAGATCTACCCGCTACGAAATAATCCTCTTCGTTTTCATTTGTTTTTCCTAGGGCATAACCTAAATACATAATACCCACCATGTAAATAAT
>NZ_BAABMF010000075.1:0-510 GCF_050402865.1 Clostridium sediminicola | reverse complement strand
ACAGGTATCCAACGTTCATCAGCAACACCAAGATTTGCAGATACAACAACAACACCAGCAGGAACAGAATCTGATGGTAAAAAACAATATAGAAAAGATTTAGGACAAATAATAGCTGCTCACCATATACCATATGTAGCACAAACTACATTTGTTAAAAATCTTAAAGATCTTCATGTAAAAGCAGAGAAAGCTCACTATAAAAAAGGTTCTGCATTCTTAAATGTAATGGCACCATGTCCAAGAGGATGGAGATATCCTGCAGAAGATTTAATGGAAATATGTCGTTTAGCAGTTGAGACATGTTATTGGCCACTATATGAAGTAGAAGATGGAAAGTGGACATTAAACTATAAACCTAAAAATAAATTACCAATTGAAGATTTCTTAAGACCACAAGGAAGATTCAAACATCTATTCAAAAAAGGTAATGAACATCTAATTGCAGAAATGCAAGCTGAAGTTGACAGAAGATGGGAAGAACTATTAGTTAGATGTGGTGAAAAATAA
>NZ_BAABMF010000074.1:0-529 GCF_050402865.1 Clostridium sediminicola | reverse complement strand
GAGCCAGCAGTCGAAGGTGGGATCGATGATTGGGGTGAAGTCGTAACAAGGTAGCCGTAGGAGAACCTGCGGCTGGATCACCTCCTTTCTAGGGAGAAATGAGAACAATGTTCTCATAAAATTGACTCGGTTTTTTATCTACTCTGTTTAATTTTGAAAGACCAAATTGGTTTTTTTATTAGCTGAATACTGAAGATTACCAATTTATAATTGACAATGTCGGTTATGAATTTTTAATTGCAAAGTATTTGTAAAATGTTCATTGAAAATTGCATAGTGAATTAGTGAGATTCTTAGTGAAATTTGATTTATACATGTCAAAAATCTCAATGTATTAATGAGTTATGGACTTATATAAATTAGTAATTGAACTTAGATATCTCATAAACAAAAATAAGTAATAAAGCTCAAACTGAGCAAACTTTGTAAAAAGTTGATTAAATAACTAAAAGATCAAGCTACAAAGGGCGCACGGTGGATGCCTTGGCACTAGGAGCCGATGAAGGACGTGATAAGCTGCGATAAGCTT
>NZ_BAABMF010000073.1:0-537 GCF_050402865.1 Clostridium sediminicola | reverse complement strand
AGGAATTTAACGTCAATAACTCTATTCAAAATAATTTAGTTTCACTAGTTAGGGTTTACACTAAAAAATATGAATATTCGTATATGTTTTTATACTTTTATAATACGAGGAATTTATAAATTTTTTCCGGAATTTTATACTTGTCAAATGCAGTTATATCAATACATTGTAGCATTGTGTAAAATATTTACACTGATTTATAAATTCCATCCATCAGTGGTGAGAAGAAGCATATATAGCGTAAAAGTCATCGTAACAAACTTTAGAAATTCTTATTTATTTTCCCAAATGGATTTTTAATTCAACTAAAATCTATATATGCTCATAACTCATTAATACCTGAGATTATGTGCATATATAGATAAAGTTTCATTTGAAAATCTTATAATATATGCGTTAAGAAAAATTAATGTTTGAGCATGCGAGTTATAATTTTTTAGCATATTATAGGTTTTCTGTGAAACTTAATTTATACAAGTCCAAAATCTCAGGTATTAGTGAGTTATGGAATTGTATAAATTTTTAGTTGAACAAAAA
>NZ_BAABMF010000072.1:0-618 GCF_050402865.1 Clostridium sediminicola | reverse complement strand
AAAATGGCCCTTCAGGAGGTGAAATAAATGAGTAAAATAAACATTAACGAGAGTATAAAGTGGACTGAAATCACTCCAGGTGGAGACATTTATGAGAGAGGTAATTCTAGTGAATTCAAAACTGGAGACTGGAGAACAGTTAAACCAGTATTTATTGAAGATAAATGTAAGCAATGTATGTTATGTGCTCCAGTATGTCCAGATAGTTCTATCCCAGTAAAGGATAGTAAGAGACTAGACTTTGATTTCGACCATTGTAAAGGATGCGGAATCTGTGCAAAAGTATGTCCATTTGGCGCAATAGAAATGGTAAAAGAAGAAAAATAAAAAATCAGATATAGAAAATTATAGATAGAAAGAGTTTTAATAGAAACTCTACATTGAAGGAGGAAATAATAGAATGGCTATAAGAGAAAGATTGTCAGGAAATGAAGCAGTATCAACTGCTATGAGACAAATCAACCCAGATGTTATGGCAGCATTTCCAATTACACCATCAACAGAAGTACCACAGTACTTTTCTAGATATGTTGCAAATGGTCAAGTAGATACTGAATTTGTACCAGTAGAGAGTGAGCATAGTGCAATGTCAGCATGTATTGGTTCTGAATCAGCAGG
>NZ_BAABMF010000071.1:0-645 GCF_050402865.1 Clostridium sediminicola | reverse complement strand
ATCAAGTAAACTTGCTGTTCTTCTTGGATCTATATCATATTCCTTTGTTATGTCTTTTGCCAAAGGACCAGCTGATACTATTGCAATAGTGTTATTTGCTGTTGATATATCGATTAAACTTGCAAGTGCTGCTATTCCAAACTCTGCACCTTTTTTAGTTTTAACATTAGAAGTAACTTTTTCTAGTAAGAATCCTATTCCTCCATAATACTTCATTAATTCTACTATACCACCGATAACTAGAGCGATTAAGCAAAGGTCCTGCATCCAACCAAAACCTCTTTGAATAAATCCTAATAATTCAATAAAATTAAATGAACCTAGTGCCAATCCTAAAATTGCACCTGTTGAAATACCTATTCCTAATACCACCATTACATTCAATCCGATTAATGCACATATTATTATTGATAAATACGGTAATACTCTTAATAATGAATATGAACCAACTTCAAGTGTAGCACTACCTATTGGTATAAATGCTAATATTGTCAAAGTAACGATAACTGCTGGCAATACAATCAAGCCATTCATTTTAAATTTATCTCTAAGTTCTACCCCTTGGGTTCTTGTAGCTGCTATTGTAGTGTCTGATACAAATGAAAGGTTATCCCCAAACATTGCTCCACCTACTACTGTTGCAAC
>NZ_BAABMF010000070.1:0-758 GCF_050402865.1 Clostridium sediminicola | reverse complement strand
AAAAAAGTTGGACTTCTTAAGATTCGTGTATTTAGACCATTCCCAGCAGAAGAAATTGCAGCAGCACTAGAAGGAAAAGTAGCTGTAGCAGTAATGGATAGAGCAGAAGGATTCAACGCATGCGGCGGACCAGTATTTGCAGAAGTAAGAAGTGCTTTATATGATTCAGCAAATAAGCCAAAAATGGTTAACTATATTTATGGTTTAGGTGGTCGTGACGTTAAAGTTGAGAACATAATGGAAGTATATAGCGCATTAGATGAAATCAAAAATACTGGAGATATCGGAAACACATATAGGTATCTATCAGTAAGAGAGTAGGAGGCGAATGGTATGGGTTATAATTTAAAGGAAGAAATGAATAAACCAGAACGTTTAGCAGGTGGACATAGAATGTGTGCAGGCTGTGGTGCTCCAGTAGCAGTAAGAGGAGTATTACGAGCATTAAAAGAAGAAGATAAAGCAGTAATAGGATGTGCAACAAGTTGTCTTGAAGTATCAACATTTATGTATCCATATACATCATGGAAAGATTCATTTATACACAATGCCTTTGAAAATGCAGGAGCAACAGTTAGTGGAGCAGAGGCAGCACATAAAGCGTTATTGAGAAAAGGAAAAATAAAGCATGATTCAAAATTCATCGCATTTGGTGGAGATGGTGGAACATATGATATAGGATTCCAATCATTATCAGGAGCAATGGAACGTGGACATGATATGGTTTATGTTTGTTATGATAATGGAGCATACATGAA
>NZ_BAABMF010000069.1:0-874 GCF_050402865.1 Clostridium sediminicola | reverse complement strand
ATTTTAATGCAATTAAAGACGCCATTGCAAAGGCAAAGGAAACTAAGGGCAAGCCTACTGCGATTATCCTTGAAACTGTTAAAGGTGCTGGTATTGTTTGGGCAGTGGATAATTTTAATCATCATATTCCAGTAACCAGAGAAGCTGCTGATGCAGCAATTGAAGAAATTAAAGCAGAATTATCTTGTTAGAAATAAAGGAAGGTGACTAATAATGGGTATTATTTTATCAAAAAGCAATGAAAAAAATCCTAAGAGTATGGCGGAGTCATATTTTGAATTTTTAAAGGAAAATATGGAAATAAACAATAAAATTGTTCATGTAGAAGCAGATTTAGGATTATCTATTTTAGGCTTTAATATGATGACTATTATGCAAACATTTTCAGAGCAATGGATAGAGTGTGGTATTCAAGAAGCAAATGCAGTAGGTGTTGCTGCAGGTCTTTCAGCAACTGGAAGAATTCCTTTTGTTCATTCTTTCGCTCCTTTTATATCAAGAAGAGCTTGTGACCAAGTATTCATTTCAGGAGGTTATTCTAAATCAAATATAAAGCTAATTGGTAGTGACCCTGGTATTATGGCAGCCTTCAATGGTGGAACCCATATGCCTTTTGAAGATATCGCTATTATGAGATCAATTCCTGAAATGACTATTGTAGAACCATCTGATCCTGTAATTGCTAAGGAGTTATTTAAAGATGTTGCTAAGAAAGATGGTATGGTCTACATAAGATATGCTCGTAAGAATGTTGCAAAACTATATGAAGAAGGATCTACCTTTACAATTGGCAAGGGTAATGTAATTAAAGAGGGGATAGATTTAACTATTATTGCATCAGGGGTTATGGTAGAAGAAGGTATTAAGGCAGTAG
>NZ_BAABMF010000068.1:0-897 GCF_050402865.1 Clostridium sediminicola | reverse complement strand
CACCATCAACAGAAGTACCACAGTACTTTTCTAGATATGTTGCAAATGGTCAAGTAGATACTGAATTTGTACCAGTAGAGAGTGAGCATAGTGCAATGTCAGCATGTATTGGTTCTGAATCAGCAGGTGCTAGAACATTCACAGCAACATCATCTTGTGGACTTGCACTAATGTTTGAAGAATTATATATAGCAGCATCAAATAGATTACCAATAACAATGGCAGTAATAAACAGGGCATTATCAGGTCCTATTAACATAAATGCAGACCACTCAGATAGTATGCCAACAAGAGATGCAGGTTGGTTACAAATATATTCAGAAAACAACCAAGAAGCTTATGATAACTTTATACAAGCTGTAAGAATCGGAGAGCATGATGATGTAAGATTACCAGTTATGGTATGTCAAGATGGATTCATCACAAGTCATGCTGTTGAAAATATAGAATTAATAGAAGATGAAAAAGTTAAGAATTTTGTAGGTGAGTACTATCCAAAACATTACCTTTTAAATCCTGAAGAGCCAATGTCCGTAGGACCATATGATACACCAAGCTATTACATGGAACATAAAAGACAACAAGCCCAAGGCATGATGAATGCTAAAAAGGTAATTATGGAAGTTGCAGCAGAGTTCGAAAAAATGTCTGGAAGAAAATATGGAATGTTTGAATCTTATAAATTAGACGATGCTGAAACTGCAATAGTTATAATAAACTCAGCTGCAGGAACAGCTAAAGATGCAATAGATGCTTTAAGAGCAGAAGGCAAAAAAGTTGGACTTCTTAAGATTCGTGTATTTAGACCATTCCCAGCAGAAGAAATTGCAGCAGCACTAGAAGGAAAAGTAGCTGTAGCAGTAATGGATAGAGCAGAAGGATTCAACGCATGCGGCG
>NZ_BAABMF010000067.1:0-897 GCF_050402865.1 Clostridium sediminicola | reverse complement strand
CGCCGCATGCGTTGAATCCTTCTGCTCTATCCATTACTGCTACAGCTACTTTTCCTTCTAGTGCTGCTGCAATTTCTTCTGCTGGGAATGGTCTAAATACACGAATCTTAAGAAGTCCAACTTTTTTACCTTCTGCTCTAAGAGCATCTATTGCGTCTTTAGCTGTTCCTGCTGCTGAGTTTATTATAACTATTGCAGTTTCAGCATCTTCTAATTTATAAGATTCAAACATTTCATATTTTCTTCCAGATATTTTTTCAAACTCTTCTGCTACTTCCATAATAACCTTTTTAGCATTCATCATGCCTTGAGCTTGTTGTCTTTTGTGCTCCATATAATATGCTGGTGTATCATATGGTCCAACTGACATTGGCTCTTCAGGATTTAAAAGGTAATGTTTTGGATAATACTCACCTACAAAGTTCTTAACTTTTTCGTCTTCAATTAATTCTATATTTTCAACTGCATGACTTGTGATAAATCCATCTTGACATACCATAACTGGTAGTCTTACGTCATCATGCTCTCCAATTCTTACAGCTTGTATAAAGTTATCGTAAGCTTCTTGGTTATTTTCTGAATATATTTGTAACCAACCTGAATCTCTTGTTGGCATACTATCTGAATGGTCTGCATTTATATTAATTGGACCTGATAATGCTCTGTTTATTACTGCCATTGTTATTGGTAATCTATTTGATGCTGCTATATATAATTCCTCAAACATTAATGCTAATCCACAAGATGATGTTGCTGTGAATGTTCTTGCTCCTGCTGATTCAGAACCAATACATGCTGACATTGCACTATGCTCACTCTCTACTGGTACAAATTCAGTATCTACTTGACCATTTGCAACATATCTAGAAAAGTACTGTGGTACTTCTGTTGATGGTG
>NZ_BAABMF010000066.1:0-1001 GCF_050402865.1 Clostridium sediminicola | reverse complement strand
AAATCTTCTGTAGTTACAATATTACAACCTGGTGGAGAACAATATGGTAAAAAGCTAAAGATCACCAATGATTTAACTGGTTTTAACAAGCTACTATTTATTCTCAATGGAATCTGTTCTAATTTTTCCATTAAACCCAAAATATTTATGGAATCAACAGGTTTATATCATATTCTGCTTTATAACTACTTTAGTAAAAGTGATTTCAAATGTTATATTTTAAATCCAATACACACTAAGAATTTTGCTAAACAAAGCATTAGGAAGGTCAAGAATGATAAGATTGATTCGTTGAGGATTGCTCAACTGGCACAATCCCCAACATTCTCAATAGATTCTAGTTTCGATGAAAGATATTTTGTACTCAAAAAACTTTGTAGAGAATATGATTCATTCGTCAGTCATAAAGCTCTCTATAAAAAGAAATTACTTTCATCTTTAAATTTAGTATTCCCTAAGTTTAACAAAATATTTGGTGATACATTTAGTGCCATTCCTCTAACTATTTTAAGTCACTATCCTACTTATATAGATTTTCTTAATGCTGATAAAAATTCTGTTTTAGAATTAATAATTTCAACCGTTAATCATTCTTTAGAATGGGCTGAAAAGAAATACAAATTAATCCTTGATGTAGCTTTAGAAGCAAAAGAATTAAAAATTCAGGTCTCCTATTTAGGTTCAGAGATAAAGTGTTTTATAGATATTATTAATCATTTTGACAAAGCATGTAATAAGATAAAAGAAGATTTATCTATTTTACACGAAGAAATTCCAGGATTAAAACATAATGTAGAATTATTATGTTCTCATCCTGAAGTAGGTTTTATGAGTGCAGTTAGTTTTTTATCTGAAATTGGTGATATAAATAACTTTAAAAATGCGAAAAAAGTAGTTGCATTTTTAGGTGTAGATACATCTGTATCACAATCTGGCGATTTTACAAGCACTAAAAACAGGTTAACTAAACGTGGCTCTCGCCTAGGGCGTAAAGTTTTATT
>NZ_BAABMF010000065.1:0-1002 GCF_050402865.1 Clostridium sediminicola | reverse complement strand
ATGGGACTATTTGAAACTCTTGGACAAGCTAAAGCGGCTGGTAAATTTGATGTTTTTGATTTCAACTTCAATTTAACTGTTACAAATGCATTCTGGGCATCACTTATTGGTGGTACAGTTATGTGGGTTAGATACTTCTCATTTGACCAAGCACAAATTCAAAGAATTTTAACAGCTAGTTCAATGAAAGGTGTTAAAAAATCTTTCTTATCAAGTGCATTTATAATGAACATTATGTACTTTATAACATTAATTATTGGTTTAATTCTATGGGTGTTCTATGGTGGAAAAGCATTTGATTCATCAAATGGAATTATGATTGGATTTATATTAGAAGAGCTTCCAGTAGGAGCAGTAGGTTTAATCATAGCAGGTGCTTTCGCTGCAGCAATGTCAAGTGTTGACTCATTATTAAACTCTTTAACAACAGTATTTATCAAAGATATATATGAAAAATATTTCCGTAAAGAAGAAGGCGAAGCTTCACTTAAACTTACAATGACAATTTCAGCAGTATTTGGTGTGATTATCATATTCTTTGTAATCTTAGGATTTGGTGGAACAGTTAAGTCAGTTCTTGATGTAGTTGGAAAGTATATTTCTTACTTCTCAGGTCCAGCATGTGGTGCTTTCTTATTAGCAATGTTTACTTATAAAGCTAACGATAAAGGTGTTGCAACTGGATTTATCATTAGTATGATTCTTACTTATATGATTGCAAAATCATTAGGAACAAGTTGGTTATGGAATCCTGCAATTGGTGCTGCTTTATCAATAGCAATAGGATATGTAGCTAGTATGATATTACCAGATACAAAGAAAGCAGAAGATGTTAAGCAATATACAGCTCAAGGTATGAGAGCAAAAATGATAGCAGAAGGAAATACAGAAGAAGATGGTGTATCTATACTTCCATTCTCAATGGACAAATACGCTAAAATAGCTTTAATATTCTTCTTTAGTCAATATATATTCTTAGCATTAATTAATCTTTAGAATTAA
>NZ_BAABMF010000064.1:0-1080 GCF_050402865.1 Clostridium sediminicola | reverse complement strand
TCAAAATAAATAACTTTATCTACTCCGTAATGGGCTAATTTTTCTGCTTCTTCATCTATTTTATTTCCTAATAAAAGTACTGATAAATCTGTTCCTATCTTATCTGCTAATTTTCTTCCTTCACCTATTAGCTCATAAGCAACATTTAATACTGACCCATGGCGTTGTTCTGCTAACACCCAGATACCTTTCCACTCATCTAAAACGATTCCTCTGTTTACTTTTGCATTTGACATTTTAGTCCTCCTATCCCTATATCAGATTTAATTCTTTTATTTCACCAGCTAGCTTTTGAGCAATTTCTTTTATTGACCCTTCTAATTTTACGCCGTTAAATTCTCTTGTAGGGACAAAGCTTTTATATACATTTGTTGGTGAATTTCTAACACCGATTTGTGTTAAATCTACATCTATATCATTAACATTCCATACTTTTACGTCAGCTTCTTTACTATATGCTTCATATATTCTTCTTGCATGTGGATATCTAGGTTCATTTAGTTCTTTAATAGCTGTTAGTAAAACAGGCATTGGAGATTCTATTACAAAGTAACCATCTTCTGTTGCTCTCTCTACACGAACTTTATCTCCTAAAACTTCTAAATTTTTAACATAACTCACTTGTGGTAAATCTAAGAATTCAGCTATTTCTGGTCCAACTTGAGCAGTATCTCCATCTATAGCTTGTCTTCCGCAGAATACCATATCATAGTCTCCTATTTTTCTAAGTGCAGAAGCTAATATTGTTGCAGTTGCCCAAGTATCCGAACCTGCAAATGCTCTATCACTCAAAAGTATTGCTTCGTCAGCTCCAATTGCAAGTGCTTCTCTTAAAGCTACATCTGCTTGAGGAGGCCCCATACTCAAAACAGTTATATGAACATCTTCCATTTGCTCTTTAATTTTTACTGCCTCTTCAATAGCATTCATATCATCTGGATTTATAATACTTGGTACACCTGCTCTAATAAGTGTTCCAGTTTCTTTATTTATTCTTACTTCGTTAGTATCAGGTACTTGCTTAACGCAAACCACTATTTTCATTATTTTTACCTCCATTTTTTAAGAAATTACATATTC
>NZ_BAABMF010000063.1:0-1329 GCF_050402865.1 Clostridium sediminicola | reverse complement strand
AATCCAATCAACATTGCAATAATCCATGGCCATACATTCTTAACTACATCCTCGAAGCTAGCATCACATATTTGTGCAGCAACAAAGAGGTTTCCTCCAAGTGGTGGAGTAAGTAGTCCTAATGTAGCATTAAATATAAACATTACACCATAATGAATTGGACTAATTCCATATTGCACAGCAATATTCAATAAAATTGGACTTAATATTACGTTGATTGCTATACCGTCAAGGAATGTTCCAAGGAACATAACTAGTACATTAAGAGTTATTAATATCATGAATTTAGATGAAATATTAGCTAAAACAAATGCTGCCATTCTTGTTGGTACTTGTTCTAATGCTAATATTTTTCCGAATCCTGATGATACTCCTAATATAAATAATATTGTTGCAGTTGTTACAACTGATTTAAAGAACATATCAGGTAAGTCTTTTGGTTTAATACGATTTTCTTTTTTAATCATTCCAAATACTAAACCATATACTACAGCAACAACAGCTGCTTCTGTAGGAGTGAATGCACCTGAATATATACCTCCTAATATGATTATAGGCATAACTAAAGATGCTTTAACTTTCCATGTAACTTGAAGTTTCTCTTTTATAGTGTATTTTTTACCTTGAGGTAATTTATTTTTAACAGAAAATATATAACAATATACTAAGAAACAACATCCAACTAATATTCCTGGTATTATTTCTGCTGTAAATAATTTCGCAATTGATACATTATTCAAAGCTCCATAAACAACAAGTCCCATACTTGGTGGAATCATTTGACCCAATCCACCAGCTGTAGCTATAAGTGCTGCAGAAGCTCCATTGCTAAGTCCTTGTTTACGTAATTCTGGTAATGCAATCAATCCGATTGCTGCAACTGTTGCATATGCAGAACCTGAAATAGCTCCAAATAACATACAAGATATTACTGTTACCATCATTACTCCGCCACGAACTCTTCCTACTGTTACACGTGCTGCTTCAAATAAACCTTGTGAAATCCCTGCACTTGACATTATATGTCCTGCAAGAATAAAAAATGGAATTGCAGTTAACGTAAAGGAATCCACACTATTTGCCATTCCTCTAACAACATATGTTAATGAAATTATATCACTTGAAAAAATTGCTCCGAGTACACTAACACCTATAGCAACGCCTATAGGAACACTTAAAAATGCTAATCCAATAAATAATATAAATAGAACCGCTACAGCCATTATTGTTCTCCTTCCTTCACATCATTAAAGCTTTTTACTCTCTTTATAATACTTTGTATTAATCTAACACATACTGAAATAAATCCTAGTGGCATAACTAGGTACA
>NZ_BAABMF010000062.1:0-1396 GCF_050402865.1 Clostridium sediminicola | reverse complement strand
CAGATATGATTCAGGAGAAGTTCGGAATTCCTACTTTAACGGTGGAATTGGATTCTGTTGATTTGCGCTATAAAAGCATTGATGAGGTCAAGGCGTCAATTACGGAGTATATGGAGAGTGTTGTGGGGGCCAAGAGGCTTTCGAAAGTGTAGACCATTGTAAGAACGTAGCCGAATGGTTTCTTGCAGAAAGCGAGAGAATTCAAACAGAAAGCAGAAAGCGAGGAAATTAAAATGAGTAAAGTTAAATCTATTGCTATTACAGGTAAAGGAGGTACAGGTAAAACGGTCGTTGCAACTCTTTTAATCAGGATACTTGCAGAACGTTATAAGAATAAAGTGCTTGCCATCGATGCCGACTCTGCTATGAGTCTGCCCTATACATTGGGAACTAAGGTGAACAAAACGGTAAGTGAGCTACGTAAAGGTTTGATTGGTAAGGACCAGCTGAGAAATAATTTAAATAATGCTCCCACCAAAGAGATGATGCGTGAGATTCTGTCCCATGGGGATGGTTTTGACCTGTTGACAATGGGGCGTCCCGAGGAACCTGGATGTTTCTGTGCGGTCAATGAGCTTTTGCGTTACGGTATTGACACTCTCCTTGGTGATTATGAGGTGTCAATTATAGATGGTGAGGCAGGTCCAGAGCAGCTTAACCGCAGGGTTCTCAAGAGTATTGACGTGCTACTGGTTGTTGCTGATATGTCTGCCAGAAGCCTGGAAACTGCCGCTGGTATCATTAAAGTGGCCCAGGGTGGTGAGGATGGTATTCAAGTCAAGCAGGCTGGCTTAGTGCTGAACCGTGTGCGTAACGACGAGCCTGAGGAAGAGATAATCAAGAAGATTGGTCTTGATGTGTTTGGCTGTCTTCCAGAGGATGAGTTGGTGAACTCCTTTGACCGTGATGGCAAGTCCTTGCTAGAGTTACCTATGGACTCCGCTTGTCCTATGGCAGTACGCGAAATTCTGAAGAAGATTATTCCTGACTTTTAGTGGGACGCCTACGCAAACTAGAAAAAACTGTTTTGGAGTATTTTTACAGAGACTTTGGCAAAAACTATGAAAACTCTTAAGACGATGATTAAAATATTTATAGGTAAAAATGCAGTACTATATTGTGTTTTTACCTATAAATTAGATAAAAAAGGTATAGCTAAATTAGAGTCTATTTTTAAAAAGTAGTTCTCTATGCTATCGAAAAGGCATAGGGGTATAAACGTTATAGTAAAACTAGAAATTTCGAACTGATCGGTTACCATGCAACAGGTGTGTTGCACAGGCCATCACGCATTCTTGGTAATTTGCCCGCGCCATTGAGGTAACGGCTTACTTAGCATCTAATTGCTCCGAGAGAGCAATAATGTGGTGTATAAATAAGGTATAAAAAATATGAA
>NZ_BAABMF010000061.1:0-1431 GCF_050402865.1 Clostridium sediminicola | reverse complement strand
ATTTAATATAGAAGATACATTTAAACACTTAAACTGTGGAGTATTTGTAGGTCACGGAAAATATAATGAACTACATGATAGAGAAGAAGCTGATGAAGCTTATAGACTTGCAAAAGAGCCAAAAGAACTGTATTTTGTAGAAGGAAAACATAACGAATGGATGTTTGATGAAGATCCAAAATTTGTAGGCCTTATGGATGCACTATCAGGTTTCTTTGCAAAATTCATCTAATAGGATTTTTGAACTATAAGGATTCCTCCAGTTGGATTTAGTGTTTGTCAGCTATTAATAATATTCGACAAAAGTGGAGGAAATCCTTTTAATAAATACTGTAAAGCTTTGCATCTTAAAATTAAGTTAAGTGGTTGTTTGAGAACTTTTAAAACTTAAAGTAATAAAAAATATTTAGAAGGAGTGTATCACTATGAAAACTAAGCATCATGATCAAGCTCTTTCATTAATTCGAGGAGCTTATGACCTTCATATCCACACAAATCCTTCTCCATTCAGAAGGTCCGTTGATGATTTTGAGCTAGTATTGGAAGCAGCTAAATTTGGTATGGCAGGGGTCTTGATTAAAAGCCATTATGAACTTACTTCATCTCGAGCGGCTCTGGTAAATATGAAAAGTGGTGTTTTAACGAAAGCTTATGGTGGAATTGCTCTGAATTGGCCAGTAGGTGGACTTAATCCATATGCTGTGGAAAATGCTTTAAAAACAGGGGCAGTTATCGTTTGGATGCCAACACGTGATGCTAAGAATTCCCTTTGTTATGGTAATATGCCAGGAGACTTTTTCAATCGATCAGGAATTTCAATATATAACGATGTTGGCGAATTTGACAGTAGAATTTACGAAATATTTGAAATAGTCAAAAAATATGGAGCATATCTAGCCACAGGACACCTTGAAGCCAAGGAGTCAGTTGACTTATGTAAAGCTGGACGTGATTATGGAGTTCAAATGATTCTAACTCACCCTGAATTTGACCGAACTATGGTTCCGGGTACGGTTCAATCGGAGTTAGCAAAATTAGGAGTTCTTATAGAAAAGAATTGGTACAATATTGCCGAAGGCTCAATCACTGCCGAGGCTATGGCTGAAAATATACGAACTGTAGGTCCGGAATACGTGTATCTTGCTACAGATCGAGGACAATATGGACAAGAACATCCTGCTCTTGCTATGGTGCGTTTTATTGAAACTATGTTGGATCAGGGTTTTAACGATAAAGACATTACAACAATGATTCGTACTGTGCCAGAGAGGATTGTTGTAAGAGATTGAATATAACAAAACAACTAAGGGGGAAGTTAAAATGAAACAAAGAGAAATCGTATTTTACAGTGAAGGTAGTCGTATGTTAGGTGATATATATCTACCTGATGATTATAAAGAGGGAGAAAAAAGACCTACAGTAATCGCTAAC
>NZ_BAABMF010000059.1:0-1462 GCF_050402865.1 Clostridium sediminicola | reverse complement strand
TAAAATGGTACCTATAGAATGGACACTAAGAAAAGGTGTTTATTCTATAGGTATTTTTTTGTATACTTTATTTAGAAGAAAGAGAGGTTGAATTTAAATGAGTAAAATCACTTTCACTGAAGAAGATATCATTAAACTTAAAAAGAATAAATATGTAGAGAAAGTAACTGAACATTTAATCTTTTTTACATATGAATTTAAAGTATTATTTATAGAAGAATACTTGTCTGGTAAATTTCCAAGAGAAATTTTTGCAGAGAATGGAATTGATGAAAATATTATTGGACGCAAAAGAATTGAAAAAGCAGTGGAAAGATGGAAAAAAGCATATAAAAAAGATGGTCTTATAGGCTTGCAGAGTAGAAAATCATCAGTAGGCAGACCAATCTCCAGAGAACTTACTAAGGAAGAGATAATAGCTAAGCAAGAAGCTAAAATAAAATTACTTGAAGCGCAGGTAGAATTATTAAAAAAGCTAGACGTGAAAGAAAGGCAGGTGATACAAAAAAATAATAATCTCAGAAGCAGCGACATTTTTGAATTAATTAGAGAGATTATTGTGAAGTTTAAATTTAGAAATGTAGTAAGTTTCTTATGTAAAACTGCTGGTGTGTCAAGATCAGGTTATTATAATTATTTTAATTCTGAAAACGCAAGAATAGAGCGTGAACAACGTGATTTAAAAGATAGAAATTTAATCTTAAAAGCATTTAATCGACGAGGTTATAAGAAAGGTTCTAGATCTATAAAAATGATCTTAGAGAATGAATTTAAAATCATTTATAGCTTGAAACGTATCCGTAGGATTATGAAAAAATACGATATAGTATGTCCTCACAGAAAAGCAAATCCATATAGAAGAATTATTAAAGCAACAAAAGAACACCGTGTTGTAAAGAATATTTTAAACCGTGAATTTAAACAGGTTACGCCTGGAAAGGTTCTTCTAACTGATATAACATATCTAACATATTCTAATGGCAAAAGAGCATATTTATCAACAGTTAAAGATGGTTCGACGAATGAAATACTAGCTTATAGTGTTTCAGATAGATTAACACTTGATATAGCATTAGATACAGTAAAAAAGTTAGTTAAAAACAATCGTATAAAATTCCCTAAAGATGCCTTTATTCATTCAGATCAAGGAGGACATTATACAAGTCCAACTTTTCAACAACTGCTCAACAAATATAAATTAGGTCAATCAATGTCTCGTAGAGGGAATTGTTGGGACAACTCTCCTCAAGAATCTTTTTTTGGACATATGAAAGATGAGATAACTTTAAAATCTTGTACTTCATATCAAGCAGTTAAAAAAATGGTAGCAAACTATATAAGATATTACAATAATTATAGATATCAATGGAACCTAAACAAGATGACTCCTGTACAATACAGAAATCATCTCTTAGCATCTTAACACCCTTTTTAAATTGTCCTTGACATAGGTACCATTTTA
>NZ_BAABMF010000058.1:0-1527 GCF_050402865.1 Clostridium sediminicola | reverse complement strand
GAGACTCTAGATAGTTTTGTGTAGTTTAATATTTTATAATTATAATATTACTGGAAATTCTTAATTCCAGTAATATTATTTTTTATCTTTGAAATACTAATACTGTTGGATTATGTTTATCTATATTGTTTGAAAAAAATCATAAAATATACATAAAAAATCTATTAAGTACAAGTTATTAAGCCAATTCTTCTTTTAATTGGTCCTCAAACATAATTGATAATTCTGCAAGTGTAGCACCCCAATTATGAGTCACTTGAGTCCATTTCTCCATGATTTCCATAGTAGCTAAATAAATAGCCTTATTCAAAGATTCATCCGTAGGAAAAATTATTCTAGTCTTTGTATATTTACGTATTTGCCTATTAAATCCCTCTAGTGCATTAGTTGTATAAATCATTCTCCTTATTTTGGGTGAAAACTCAAAGAAAGTAGAGAGATTCCCCCAATTCTTATACCATGAGTCTATAACAATAGCATATTTATTATTCCAAGTTCCCTTTAAATTATCTAGCTGCGCTAAAGCAAGTTCTTCGGTAGAAGCCTTATAAACTTCTTTTAAGTCTCTCATAAAAACTTTTTTATCTTTGGATGCTATGTATTTCATTGAGTTTCTTATTTGATGAACGATACATGTTTGTATATTAACGGATGGAAATACCGTTTTTATTGCTTGTGGTAATCCTTTTAAACCATCCATACACGCAATAAGAATCTCTTTAACTCCTCTATTTTTCAAATCATTACAAATACCTAACCAAAACTTAGCACCTTCAGCTTCATCTATCCAGATACCCAGAATATCTTTAAATCCATCCATTGTGTAGGCTAAACAAATATAGGCTGCTTTGTTGATTATTTTGCCATTGCTTCTTACTTTAAAATACATAGCATCTAAATAGACTATTGGGTAAACTTTATCTAAAGCTCTATTTTGCCACTCTTTAGCACTAGTCATGACTTTATCTGTAATCTTAGAAACCATTGAAGGTGATATTGTTATTCCATATAAATCTTCAATTTCGGCTTGAATATCGCTAGTAGACATTCCTTTAGCATACAAAGAAATAATTTTTTTATCTAGTTCGGTACATACAGTTTCATATTTCTTTACTATTTGAGGTTCAAACTCAGCTTTTCTATCTCGTGGTATATCAAGGTCTACATCACCAAAAGAACTTCTTAGATTCTTTTTACTATAGCCATTTCGATAATTTCTATCTTCAGTATCGTCATTATTGTGTCTCTCATACTTATCTCTCCCTAGGTGCTCTTCCATTTCTCCTTCTAAAATATTTTGAAGAACATCTTTAACTAATCTTTGGATCAATCCATTTTTACCCATAACATCATCAATAGTTTTGCATTTTTTAACTTCTTCATTGTAATCAAAGTTGGTATCAATTTTCTTTGTCATAAATTTTCCTCCTTAAATTTTTCATAGTATATTATTCCAAAACTACCAACTAATCATACA
The DNA here is from genome assembly GCF_050402865.1 of Clostridium sediminicola. Classification (NCBI taxonomy): domain Bacteria; kingdom Bacillati; phylum Bacillota; class Clostridia; order Eubacteriales; family Clostridiaceae; genus Clostridium; species Clostridium sediminicola. Next base: position 50 of record NZ_BAABMF010000058.1, on the reverse strand, counting down.
AAAAAAGATAGTAGGTAGATTTGTTTTTACACAAATCTACCTACTGTCCC
>NZ_BAABMF010000057.1:0-1665 GCF_050402865.1 Clostridium sediminicola | reverse complement strand
ATTTTTTTCGAAAAATTTATTTTAAAAAATGGTACACTTAATAAACCATCATTTTTAAACAAACAATGGACAAAGATTAGTTTGGTAATGTACGTTAAACTACAACTTTTAATTGAGTGTTTATATATAGTTTCTTATGAGTCTCAGGTAGTCTAATTTCAAAAGGACTTTGATTCCTCAGAATAGCAAAAAAGTGATTTATAAGTTTGTGCATAACAGCACATAAGGCGACTTTTTTAGGTTTTCCTTGGATTAAGCGTTTATAATAAGCCAGTAAAACAGGATTTGCAGCAACACCATTCTTTCTAGTTTTTATTGAATTAACTGCTAGGTTAAATAGAATTTTACGACCTAGGCGACAGCCGCGTTTAGTTAACCTGTTTTTTGTGCTAACATAATCGCCAGATTGTGATACAGAAGTGTCTACCCCTAAAAAAGCAACTACTTTTTTTGCATTTTTAAAGTTGCGTATATCACCAATTTCAGATAAAAAACTAACTGCACTCATAAAACCTACTTCAGGATGAGAACATAATAATTCTACATTATGTTTTAATCCTGGAATTTCTTCGTGTAAAATAGATAATTGTTCTTTCAACTTATTACATGCTTTGTCAAAATGATTGATAATATCAATAAAACACTTTACCTCTGAACCTAAATAGGAGACTTCAATTTTTAATTCTTTTGCTTCTAAAGCTTCATGAAGGATTAATTTATATTTCTTTTCTGCCCATTCTAAAGAATGATTAACGGTTGAAATTATTAATTCTAAAACAGAGTTTTTATCGGCATTAAGAAAATCTATATAAGTAGGATAGTGACTTAAAATAGTTAGAGGAATAGCACTGAATGTATCACCAAATATTTTGTTAAACTTAGGGAATACTAAATTTAAGGATGAAAGTAATTTCTTTTTATAGAGAGCTCTATGACTGACTAACGAATCATATTCTCTACAAAGTTTTTTGAGTACAAAATATCTTTCATCGAAATTTGAATCTATTGAGAATGTTGGGGATTGTGCCAATTGAGCAATCCTCAACGAATCAATCTTATCATTCTTAACCTTCCTAATGCTTTGTTTAGCAAAATTCTTAGTGTGTATTGGATTTAAAATATAACATTTGAAATCACTTCTACTAAAGTAGTTATAAAGTAGGAAATGATATAAACCTGTAGATTCCATAAATATTTTAGGTTTAATGGAAAATTTAGAACAGATTTCATCGAGAATCAGTAATAGCTTATTAAAACCAGTTAAATCATTGGTGATTTTTAGCGTTTTACCATATGGTTTTCCACCAGGTTGTAATATTGTAACTACAGAAGATTTTGATGATACATCAATTCCTATAACAAAGTCATTAATAAAATTATTCATAAACATTCTCCTTTGTTTGAATAGATTCCTCATAGTAAATCAATGAACTATATCCTCGTTTGTTATTCGGGTAATTCTACAATATATAGAAACCCAACCAGTTACTCATAGAATTCATTGAATGAGGTAACAGTCTATACAACGGGTATTGCATAAGCTCCCAGGAATTTAACGTCAATAACTCTATTCAAAATAATTTAGTTTCACTAGTTAGGGTTTACACTAAAAATATGAATATTCGTACTTGTTTCTATACTTTTATTATACGAGGAATTTATAAA
>NZ_BAABMF010000056.1:0-1695 GCF_050402865.1 Clostridium sediminicola | reverse complement strand
TGATATGATACTTCCAAGGTAGACACTGTAATTAATTAAATTACAAATCTACTTTGGAGGTGTTTTTTTATGGGAAGAAAACTTAAGTATAGTAAAGCATTAAAGATTAAAGCTTGTGAAGATTATATTAATGGTAATGTTAGTTTTAGAAGTATCGCACAAGCAATCGGATGTAACAAAGAAATAGTTCGTCAGTGGTATTTAAAATATAACATTCATGGTCCGAGTGCTTTTGATACATCAAGTAAAAAAAATACTTATAGTAAAGAGTTTAAAATGTCAGTAATAAACTTATACTTACAAGGAGAATACTCCTTACCCGATTTAGGTGCTAAATATAATATTTCATGTGGAATGATTAGCAAATGGGTTAAAAAGTATTATAATGGTATAGAATTAAAAAGTTACGATCCTAAAGGAGTTGTCTATACCATGAAATCTAGAAAAACAACATTTGAAGAACGATTAGAAATAGTCAAGTGGGTTATTTTAAATGATATGAGCTACAAAGATGCCGCCTCCAAGTTTGCAATTAAGTATGCTCTTGTATATAAATGGACTAAAAAATATCTAGAGGATGGTGAAGACGGCCTCGAGTATAAAAAACGTGGTCCAAAAGCAAAACAATTAATAGATGAGGAATCTCTAACAGAACTTGAAAAGCTCAAATTAGAATTAGAACGAGAAAAAGCTTTAAGAAAAAGAAGAGAATTTGAACTGGAGGTTCTTAAAAAAAAAGAGGAGTTCGAAAAGAAAAATCATTATCGAAAGTAAGAAATGAATCCAGTTATCAGACTATCGATTATTATTGCGCGCGTGGTTATTCAGTAAGCATGATGTGTAAAGCATTAGGCATAGCACGAAGTGCATACTATAAGTATAAAAATAGAGTTGAACCTGATAAGGAAAATACAGATAAATTATTATGCTCATTAATTAAAGAATATCACTTAACTTTCGATGGTATTTTAGGATATAGGCGTATGACTATGTATATCAATCGTTTGAATCAGAAAACTTACTCCGTAGGATATATACGTCGTTTAATGGGCTTTTTAGGTATTTCTTCAAGAATAAGACGAAAGAAAGTAAATAGGAAAAAAGTGAACCCTGATTACATTAAGGAAAATATTTTAGCAAGACACTTTCAAGCACAGAATCCAAACGAAAAATGGTTAACTGACGTGACCGAATTTTCTATATCAGGTGATACACGAAAACTATATTTAAGTCCAATTATGGATCTTTATGATAACAGTATCATAGAGTACGAATTATCATTCAAAAACAATAATAAGCTTGTATTTAAAATGTTTGAGAAAGCAATAGAAAAGCATCCAAATGCTAAACCAATTTTCCATAGTGACAGAGGATTTCAATACACATCGACTCTTTTTAAGAATAAAATTGATAAGCAAGGGATGCAACAAAGTATGTCTCGAGTTGGTAAGTGCATTGATAATGGACCGATGGAAGGCTTTTTTGGAATACTAAAATCTGAAATGTTTCATGGAAAGAAATTTCATTCATTAGAGAAGCTAAGAGAGAAGATTATTGAATTTATCAAATTCTACAATGAAGAAAGATTTCAAAAAAAATTAGGGTGCTTGACTCCAATAGAATATCGAAATCAAGCACCAAAATGTGCATAAATTTTTAATTAAATTACCTGTCTACTTGACAAGAGTCAGTTCA
>NZ_BAABMF010000055.1:0-1942 GCF_050402865.1 Clostridium sediminicola | reverse complement strand
CCGCCAGCGTTCGTCCTGAGCCAGGATCAAACTCTCAATTTGAAAAGTTCAATCATTTACTCATTACTTAAATTCATTGACTGGCATTTATTATCATTCTCTGTTTAATTTTCAAAGATCAAATCTGCAAAACTGTTTTGCTGTTTTTTCGACAGCTATATCAGTTTAACATCGATAAAATGTTTTGTCAATACCTTTTAACGAAAAATTTTGAATTTTTTAAATTTTCCATTAATTCAATGTTTCTTACTCATTTCATCCTTGCGTCTTGCGACAACATCTAATATCCTATCAAAATTAAATATTTCATGCTTAGTGAATTTTGACCATTAACCCAAATTAGACTACTCTATATAACTATATCTATATATATCTCAAAAATCCACATATAAACACACGTGGAAGAGTTGAGAGACAAAGTTTATACTTCCTCGTTAATAAAAATAGATACCTATGCTCTAGGTATCTATTAATTACAAATTATGTATATTTATTTTGTATATAATTATTATTTTATTTCTACTGAATATTTACCTTTTAATTCATTTACATGATTAACGTATGCTTCGCCTTGTTTAGATTGCAATAAATTCATTCTTATTTCATTCTTTACTTCATCAAAATTTCTATTTGATTTTTCACTTTTTCCTTCAACTTTAATTAAGTGATATCCAAATTGAGTTTGAACTGGACCAGTAATAGTACCAATTTCACTTGCAAATGCAGCTTCTTCAAATTCTTTTACCATTTGACCCTTACTAAAAGAACCTAAACTTCCACCTTGTGCTTTAGACGGACATGAAGAATATTTTTCTGCTGCTTCTTCAAAAGCTAATCCATCATTAATTTCGCCTAAAATTTCATTAGCTTTTTCTTCATTATCAACTAATATATGCTTAGCTGAAACATTTTCTGGTACAACAAAGTTTTCAGTGTTCTCGTCATAGAATTTTTTTATTTCTTCTTCTTTAACTTCTACTGATTTCATTGCATTTTCCATAGCTACTTGTGCTAATAATTCTCTTTTAAATAATTCAAGTCTTTCTTTATAAACTTCATTTTCTTCTAATCCACTATCTTTAGCATCATTATAAAATAGTTCGAATGCTATTAATTGCTCAAGTAATTGTGCTTTTCCTTGTTCATTTGAAAAATAAGCTTTTCTATCTTGAGGTATTCTAGATAATGCTGCTTCTAGTTCTGTACTAGTTATTTCTTGACCATTAACTAATGCTAATACTTTGTTTTCCATGTGTATCTCCTTTTAGTTTGTATTTAGCCTTAAAAGACTCACTTTATTAATAATAACATAAAACCCATTTATATCAAATGAATTATAATATTATTTTTTTAAAACAAAAAAGCATCTCTTATGAGATACTTTTGGTGATCCACCGGGGAATCGAACCCCGGACAACTTGATTAAAAGTCAAGTGCTCTACCGACTGAGCTAGTGAATCCTATTACCTGGCAATGTCCTACTCTCCCACACAGTCTCCCGTGCAGTACCATCAGCGTGTTAAAGCTTAACCTTCGTGTTCGGAATGGGAACGGGTGTTACCTTTAAGCTATAATCACCAGATATATTATCTATGATTTTTGTTATCCAAAATCAACACAATCAAGATTATATCAACAATATATTTACATGTCAATAGTTTTTTTTGATTTTTAGTAAGATAAAAGCTAAATTATTTTTGAAAAATAAAAAAACTAATTGCATAAACAATTAGTTTTTTGGTGGCTCGAACTGGAATCGAACCAGTGACACGAGGATTTTCAGTCCTCTGCTCTACCGACTGAGCTATCGAGCCAAGTTACCTGGCAACGTCCTACTCTCCCACACAGTCTCCCGTGCAGTACCATCAGCGTGTTGAAGCTTAACCTTCGTGTTCGGAATGGGAACGGGTGTTACCTTCAAGCTATAATCACCAGATATATA
>NZ_BAABMF010000054.1:0-2102 GCF_050402865.1 Clostridium sediminicola | reverse complement strand
AATACCCAACAACAAGCATACCTAAGATATACACTACAATAATGACACTATCAATTGTTGAAATCATTTTTGAATCTCTCCTTTTCTTTTTTTATTTATGAATAAAGTTAAATTATAATATAATTTTATATTTAACCTTCTTCTAAATTTATGACACATATTTATTTTTAAATTAGTTTTTTATTGTAATCTAACCAAATGACTAGCTAGTCATTTAGTACTTAACTAACCGTAAAAATAAGATATGTAGTTATAAACTATGCTATTAACCATATTAAATGTTTGTTAATATTTAATATGGTTTGTATAAAAATAATACCTTTTTATATTCTTAAACATAGAACAATCAGTTTCTCTCATTAAAATAACTGGATAATCGCATTTATATAATCATCATGACTAGCTAGTCATTTTATATAAAAATAACACCTGTCCAGTGTATAAAACCTAATAAACAATAGCTATAAACCAAGTATACATTACCTTTAAATTTTTGTAAAGGTTTTCTTTGCTTGAAATCTTTATAGAATCATCAAATAGTATTAAATGAACTATAATATGAATTACGTATTAATTACTTCTAAAAATTTATATTATGGTTAAACCACAAAAGTATTTTAGTTCAGCTTACTTTTTGTGGTTTAACCTTATTGTAGTTTAAATCAAGTACTTTAAAATTTATAGTGTAGGATTCATTATTTGTTGAGTACGTTCAAAGATATCCAATCCCTGTTGTTTTAACCAATATGGTAAATCAATAAGTACCCAGTTTTCTGAAAGTTTGTCACCTTGACGGCAATAAACATCTACTACCTGCATGTCAGCACGAATTTCTCCCCCAGGTAATCCTAAGAATCCACCAATAGGTGTATTTGATAAATTTGGCCATCCAAAGAAACAAGCAAAATTTCCTTCTGCAAAACGACAAACATGACCATTGAATTTTTTATCTTTTAAATTATTTCTGAAAGGTAATTGATGTTGTTTTTGATATCTAGGAATAGTGTAACTTGCTCCAATTCCACCTGGTCCATACCAAATCATTCTTTTAGACCATGTTTTCTCTAAAACTTCTGGTGGGCAACCCATTGCTCCACTTTCATTAAGTTCAGTTAAATCATCAATCATTTTATTTACTAGCTTTAAAGTTTCAACGCCTTCTTCTTCTGGAGCATCTTCAAATAGAAGTCCATCATGATTTCTTGGACCTGGATATACAAAATATGATCCTGTTGATGGTGGCAATGGATTTACTCCTGCCTGAAGCATGAATCCAATAATATCAATAAATATTCCTGTTTGAGTAATTTTGCCATCTTCTACGCAACTAAATTCTGCATATCTAAGACTTATCATTTTTCCTGTTGGTCTTATTCCCATCCATTCAGAATCAAATAGGCCCATAAAGTGACCCATACTCATTACCCACTCTTCACCACTAATTTCGTTAGTTCCTCCAATAAAGATATCTTGGCGACGTTGTATATCCTTTACTGAACTCATTAATGGAGTCCAAAACTTCTCTGCTACATCTTCAACACTATTTTGTTCACGAAATGGGTAAACCCCTTTCCACGAATAATTTTCACTAGTAAATTCTTTTAACACACTTAACACATTTTCAGGTGCTGAATTCTCTAGAGCCTCAAAATAACTTCTCACTACTTTTTTTGCTGCTTGATATTTACTCATAATATCCTCCTAATTATAAACTCTTTAACCCTGATATTTTTATATTTTTCTCCACTATAGCATTCTACAAATAATCTCATTAATCAAAATGCTCATAGAAGAGTCTTTTTTATAATTCACACTGCATAATACACAAAATTCTAGTATTAAAACATCAATTTCATTATGAATTATGCATTGTGAATTATAAAGGTCACTCATTGATGTAACCTTTATAATTTCACACAATTATTATCTAATTTTATTCAATAAAAAGTGGTTTAGTTTAATTCATTTTTTATGATTAATTCTAAAGATTAATTAATGCTAAGAATATATATTGACTAAAGAAGAATATTAAAGCTATTTTAGCGTATTTGTCCATTGAGAATGGAAGTATAGATACACCATCTTCTTCTGTATTTCCTTCT
>NZ_BAABMF010000053.1:0-2290 GCF_050402865.1 Clostridium sediminicola | reverse complement strand
TAGTGTTCAGCAGGGCCGGAAGCACCGTGAATCATAGGACTGGCCTTGGCCTTCTTTGCCATAGTAATCAGCATATCTTCCTTGTCATGGACGTCCTCAAAAAGAATACCATTCTGATAGCCAAAGCCATCCATAACCATGATTGCTCCGAATTCTTTCTCCATCCAAGACAGAAGACCGGCGTTGGCCCACACGATATTTTGCAACCAGGACACGCGGTACTTCTCATCTTTAACGGCACCCAATCCCTTATCGGCCATAGCCTTACCAACATCATACTGTTTCTGCATAAACTTAAGCATATCAGGATGACCAGACATACTCATCATCATCTCGTTGAGAACCAATAGATGACCTGGTAGCGGACATGGCTTTAACCTTCTCAAGTCCGCAATCTTATTCATCAAATCGTTACACTTGTTGGAAATCTCCGCAATTTCAGCGAACCTATCCCAGTCCATCTTCTTCCCAGTCACTTCTTCCATAAAGGTTATAAAGCCTTCATACTGCTTAGCTAAATACTTATAGCCACGTTCATCTCTACGGAAGGGAACATCCAAGCGGTAAGATGGAACTCCAAAAATTTTGTCAATAGCTGGGTGGCAAACACGAGCTGAGTCGCATGGTACAGTGCAGTAAACGAAGCCATCAGGCTCGACACCATATTCGCCGCGTAGCGCAACACCCAACTCAACCTTATCCAAGCCGCACGCAGTAGATGGAACATACTTCTCCGCCTCATCTACATAGACCGCGGCAACATCTACCTTGCTGGCGATACGAGTAGGTACCATGTCTAGTAAGAATGGCACCGCATCAAATGCATAAATCAACTCAATAGGGCCAGGACCGCCGAAAAAAATGACCTTCTTGCCGTTCTTATGAGCATCACGAACGTCATCCCAGTACGCCTTCTGAACATCAAACATCCACAAATCCTGTGGTCTCTTCTTGCTTATATATTGAATAATGCTATCAACCTGATCACATGTATCCGAAATTAAATTTACACCCATATTATTCATCCTCCTTGTCAATCATTTCAATAAAGGCTTCGGCACGAATTGCTAGTTGACCTGCGTTCGCCATTAGTTCCTCACGCTCTACAGCAAGCATCGGAATGTTGGCATTCTTCATCAAATCGTCAAGGTATACAGCCTCGCCGCCCCAGCACTCACAGTTGTGCAACTTCTCATATATAATACCGTCCACCTTGTAATCCTTAATCATCTTCATGATAAACTCATGTAGCTCATCGTGGAGATCTATCATACGAGGACATACTGGACGAGTCAAGTACGACTTGGCAATGGCTCCCATCACATCGTCATCGTGCAGCTCCACCGGCTCCCAAAGGTATCTGCTACCAAAGCATAGCGCGTCCGTCACGATGAGACCACCCTTGTCCTCTATTACCTTAGTGTACTCAGGGTCATCTAAGGCGCTACCAATCACCATAAGGCGAATACGATGGTCGGTGATAGGTGTTCTGTTCTTGGCATCTGCAAGGAATGCCTTCAAAAGCTCATTGAATTCTTCCTTAGGCATTGAGGTAGCTGCTAGGGTAATCTTAAGGGTATCGCTACCGCTGATGACTGGGTTTTCTGCCATGCGCAGCTCATACAACTCACGGATAAGCCTACGAGTCTCGTTGTACAACTCAACGGATGCCTTTAGCTTTTCGTCGGTAATCTTGACACCGGCAAACTTCTCTATGCCTTCTCTTATGTCATTGAGCTCATCCTTATAGAAGTCTATGCTAAGATCCTTGACCATACGTGGAGCCCCTAAATCCCTTAGAAAGTGTTTTTCCTTGTTGGGGTCTATGTGTTTCCAGTTGTCGTAAATACGGCTTGCCATTGTGCATCCATCAGATGTAATCAAGCCGTCTATGTCATAAGTTCCGTCCATCAAATACTGGAGGCAGCTACGAGCATAGCTACAACTTAAACTGGACATCCAGGTTTCAGCCTCGCTACTGTCGGTGCAGCCAGTGGCTCTTACACGAACAGGCAGCATGCCTGCAGCATGAATGATTTCCTCAGGAACATGGCAGCAGATTGTGCCGATAACCTTTTTTTCCTGAGCTTTCCATGCTTTTACAGACTCATTGGAAATACTTGTATCAAATAACTTTTCGTAATTCATAGTTTCACTCCTTGTTTCATATTTTTTATACCTTATTTATACACCACATTATTGCTCTCTCGGAGCAATTAGATGCTAAGTAAGCCGTTACCTCAATGGCGCGGGCAAATTACCAAGAATGCGTGATGGCCTGTGCAACACA
>NZ_BAABMF010000052.1:0-2599 GCF_050402865.1 Clostridium sediminicola | reverse complement strand
CAATCAAGCCATTCATTTTAAATTTATCTCTAAGTTCTACCCCTTGGGTTCTTGTAGCTGCTATTGTAGTGTCTGATACAAATGAAAGGTTATCCCCAAACATTGCTCCACCTACTACTGTTGCAACGATTAATGGTAATGAAATACCTGTTTGTTGAGACATTCCAATTGCTATTGGAGTAAGCGCAGTAACTGTTCCCATTGAAGTACCCATAGCAAAAGATATTACACAACCAATCATAAAGATACCTGGTAAAATTGCTTTTGCTGGCAAAATACTTAAACCTAAATTAACAGTAGAATCAACTGCACCCATAGCATTTGCTACTGAATAGAAAGCACCTGCTAATATAAATATTACAACCATTAGGATTATTGTAGGATCTCCCCCACCACGAGAAAAAATATCAACTTTTTTATCTAAAGGTAATTTTTCGCCTTTTCTATTAAGGCATAGAGAATATGCTAATACAATTATGAATGCAACAAGCACAGGCATATTAGTAAAGTCTTTAGTAATTATCCCTGTTGCTAAAAATAAAACTAAAAATAATATCAATGGCGTTAGACCTAAAAAACTGTTGTACTTCTTGTCTTGGTTTTCGTTTTTCATTAATAATACCTCCTAGGATTTAAGTAATTTTAAAAAAATAAAAATAATAACGATTACATTTACAACTAAACTACCTCAATAATAAATAGATATATTAACTTTAAGCAATATTTATTAATATAATAGCATAGGTATTTATACTATACATAATAATCTGGGGATAATATTCACTTACCCCCAGATTTAGTTATTAATTACATCTAACATACATGGCTTTATATTTTACTAAATCTCAAACTATTTAACAATTAAATCTAAAGCTTGTTTCATATCAGCAATAATATCTTCAGCAGTTTCAAGACCAACTGATAATCTAACAAGTCCATCACTTATTCCACAAGCTGCTCTTTCTTCTGATGTATATGGAGAATGAGTCATTGAAGCCGGATGTTGAATTAATGTTTCAGCATCTCCTAAACTAACTGCTAATGCAGCTAAATGAACATTATTCATAACGATTCTTCCTTCTTCTACTCCACCTTTAAGTTCAAAAGCAATCATAGCTCCTGGTAAGTCCATTTGTTTTTTAGCTAACTCATAGAATTCAAAGCTTTCAAGTCCTGGATAATAAACTTTTTCAACTGCAGGATGGCTTTCTAAGAATTCAGCAACTTTCATTGCATTAGCACAATGTTGTTTCATTCTAAGTTCTAAAGTTTTCATTCCTCTTAATACTAAATAAGCATCGTCAGCACTTAATACAGCACCAGTCATATCTTTTACACCAACTAATCTAACTTGTGTAATAAAATCTGCACTACCAGCTGCAAATCCTGCGATAACATCTCCATGTCCATTCAAGTATTTAGTTGCTGAATGAAGAACAACGTCAGCACCATGCTCTAATGGTCTTTGAATATAAGGTGTACAGAATGTATTATCGACAAATACTAAACAATTTTCAATAGCATGAGCAATCTTAGATATTTCTTCTATATCAGTCACTTTTAGTGTAGGGTTTGCAGGTGTTTCCAAGTATACTACTCTAGTATTAGGTTTCATAGCCTTTTTAACTTCTTCAAGGTTACTTACATCTACAAATGTAACTTCGATTCCAAATCTAGTAAGTCCGTGGTTTAATAATGCAAAAGTACATCCATAAAGTGTATCAGATGCTACTACATGATCTCCAGCTTTCAATGCAGTCCATAAAGATGAAGAAATAGCTCCGATTCCAGATGCTGTTGATACAGCAGCTTCAGCTTTTTCAAGTATAGCTACTCTTTCTTCTACTTCAGCATTTGTAGGATTTCCAAGTCTTGAGTATATATATCCTGGCTCTTCTAATGCGAATCTTCTTCCGCCTTCTTCTGCTGAATTAAATACAAATGTTGAAGTTCTGTGTATAGGAGTAACTAACGAACCATATTGTTTGTCACCAACATGTCCACCATGTATTGTTTTTGTTCCAAAGCCCATATTTTCCATTTTTTCTCTATTCATTTATATCTCTCCCTTAAGTTTTTTTATATTTATTAAGCTTATTCTTGTTATTTAACTAGATTTCGAATCATAACGTTTACATATATATTATTAGCAATTTTCGTACCAATTTTACAAAATAGCTTTATTGGTATATTTTTCGATATTCTTCTAAAAAAATTTTCGAGAAACGGAAACTTTATTTACACTTTCGACAAAATAAACGGAATTTTTTTTTACATTTGTAAATAATATTTCCAAATGCATTTTGTTTCTCTTTCACCATGCTATCACATCTGAACATCCATCTCAAAGAAACATGAAATACTTACTTATTCGAGAAATAAACTCATTAGAAGCAGTCGCATCTAATGAGTTTATTTTATTTACTTTCTTATAAATCTACTTTTTTAGTACTATCAACTTTTCTTTTAAAATTTGGAATTCCTAATGCTATTGCTAGTATTCCAAACACAATCATTAACATTGAATATATACTATATGGAACTAATTCAACTGGAGATAATTTTGCTAATCCTGCTGCAACTAATATTTGTCCACCAT
>NZ_BAABMF010000051.1:0-2994 GCF_050402865.1 Clostridium sediminicola | reverse complement strand
TGAATTATTCATTCAAAATTGCATAGTGAATTTTATTTTTTATTTGATCAAGCCCTCGACCTATTAGTATCAGTCAGCTTAACACATTACTGCGCTTACACCTCTGACCTATCAACCTGGTAGTCTTCCAGGGGTCTTACTAACTTAACGTTATGGGAAATCTAATCTTGAGGGAGGCTTCACGCTTAGATGCTTTCAGCGTTTATCCCTTCCCGACATAGCTACCCAGCTGTGCCACTGGCGTGACAACTGGTGCACCAGAGGTCAGTCCATCCCGGTCCTCTCGTACTAAGGACAGCTCCTCTCAAATTTCCTACGCCCGCGGCGGATAGGGACCGAACTGTCTCACGACGTTCTGAACCCAGCTCGCGTGCCGCTTTAATGGGCGAACAGCCCAACCCTTGGGACCGACTACAGCCCCAGGATGCGACGAGCCGACATCGAGGTGCCAAACCTCCCCGTCGATGTGAACTCTTGGGGGAGATCAGCCTGTTATCCCCGAGGTAGCTTTTATCCGTTGAGCGATGGCCCTTCCACACAGAACCACCGGATCACTAAGCCCGACTTTCGTCCCTGCTCCACCTGTATGTGTCGCAGTCAGGCTCCCTTCTGCCTTTGCACTCTTCGCGCGATTTCCGACCGCGCTGAGGGAACCTTTGGGCGCCTCCGTTACCTTTTAGGAGGCGACCGCCCCAGTCAAACTGCCCACCTAACAATGTCCTGTGACCAGATTCATGGCCTCCAGTTAGAACCCCAATACTGTCAGGGTGGTATCCCAAGGATGACTCCATCAAAGCTGACGCCCTGATTTCGTAGTCTCCCACCTATCCTGTACAGACAATACCGAGATTCAATGCTAAGCTACAGTAAAGCTCTACGGGGTCTTTCCGTCCAACCGCGGGTAGCAAGCATCTTCACTTGCACTACAATTTCACCGGATTTACTGCCGAGACAGTGCCCAAATCATTACGCCATTCGTGCGGGTCGGAACTTACCCGACAAGGAATTTCGCTACCTTAGGACCGTTATAGTTACGGCCGCCGTTTACTGGGGCTTAAGTTCATAGCTTCGCTTACGCTAACTATTCCCCTTAACCTTCCAGCACCGGGCAGGCGTCAGCTCCTATACATCACCTTACGGTTTAGCAGAAACCTGTGTTTTTGATAAACAGTTGCTTGGGCCTAGTCACTGCGGCCTCCTCTCAGAGGCACCCCTTCTCCCGAAGTTACGGGGTCAATTTGCCGAGTTCCTTAGCAGTAATTCTTCCGTCGACCTTAGGATTCTCTCCTCATCTACCTGTGTCGGTTTGCGGTACGGGCACCATTATACTCCATAGAGACTTTTCTTGGCAGCGTGGAATCAGATACTTCGCTACTTAATTTCGCTCCCCATCGTACCTCAGCCTTAAGCAAAAACGGATTTTCCTGTCTTTGCAGCCTAAATACTTAGACGCACATCCAATAGTGCGCAAATCTTATCCTCCTGCGTCATCCCATCTGTCAAACGCATAATGGTGGTATTGGAATATCAACCAATTGTCCATCGCCTACGCCTTTCGGCCTCGGCTTAGGTCCCGACTAACCCTGGGAGGACGAGCCTTCCCCAGGAAACCTTAGATATTCGGTCAATAGGATTCTCACCTATTTCTCGCTACTTATGCCAACATTCTCACTTCTATACAGTCCACCACTCCTTACGGTATGACTTCAACCTATATAGAAAGCTCCTCTACCACTCTTTCGAGTCCATAGCTTCGGTGGTAAGTTTAGCCCCGTTACATTTTCGGCGCAGGATCTCTCGACTAGTGAGCTATTACGCACTCTTTAAATGAGTGGCTGCTTCTAAGCCAACATCCTAGTTGTCTTAGAAATCCCACATCCTTTTCCACTTAACTTACACTTTGGGACCTTAGCTGATGATCTGGGCTCTTTCCCTTTCGACTACGGATCTTATCATTCGCAGTCTGACTGCCGAGGTAAAAGTAAATGGCATTCGGAGTTTGATAGAGTTCGGTAAGCGCTATGCCCCCTAGCTCATTCAGTGCTCTACCTCCATTACTCAATTACTCGACGCTAGCCCTAAAGCTATTTCGAGGAGAACCAGCTATCTCCGAGTTCGATTGGAATTTCTCCGCTATCCACAGTTCATCCCATGCTTTTTCAACAGCAACGTGGTTCGGTCCTCCACGAAATTTTACTTTCGCTTCAACCTGACCATGGATAGGTCACTCGGTTTCGGGTCTACAGCATGCAACTAGTCGCCCTATTCAGACTCGGTTTCCCTTCGGCTACGCACCAGAGGTGCTTAACCTTGCTACATACCATAACTCGTTGGCTCGTTCTACAAAAAGCACGCCGTCACACTTTAATGTGCTCCGACCGATTGTAGGCACACGGTTTCAGATTCTATTTCACTCCCCTTCCGGGGTTCTTTTCACCTTTCCCTCACGGTACTTCTGCACTATCGGTCACTAGGTAGTATTTAGCCTTGGGAGGTGGTCCTCCCAGCTTCCCACAAGGTTTCTCGTGTCTCGTGGTACTCTGGAGTAGATCTACTTTTAAAATTCTTTAGCCTACAGGATTTTTACCTTCTACGATTGTTCTTTCCAGAACTATTCGGCTAGAATTTCTAAAGCGTTATGATCTATCCACAACCCCAGGAACAAGTTCCTGGTTTGGGCTCTTCCCGTTTCGCTCGCCGCTACTCAGGGAATCGATTTTTCTTTCTCTTCCTTGGGGTACTTAGATGTTTCAGTTCCCCCAGTGTACCTCTATATACCTATTTATTCAGCATATAGTACATGGTGTTAACCATGTAGGTTTCCCCATTCGGAAATCTCCGGATCGCAGACTATTTGCATCTACCCGAAGCTTATCGCAGCTTATCACGTCCTTCATCGGCTCCTAGTGCCAAGGCATCCACCGTGCGCCCTTTGTAGCTTGATCTTTTAGTTATTTAATCAACTTTTTACAAAGTTTGCTCAGTTTGAGCTTT
>NZ_BAABMF010000050.1:0-4003 GCF_050402865.1 Clostridium sediminicola | reverse complement strand
TATCCAAAATTTTCCCTGCTTTTTTTGGCAATAATGAATGTAAAAATGTTATACGTATATGCTTATCTTCTTTAACTGCATATCCAACAGCGATATATACCATCCACACAAACATATATCTTGTCATTTCTTCTGTCCAAGAGAAAGGTGTAGTTAATACATATCTACCAACAATTTGAATAAACGTAAATAATACCATTAACGCTAAAAATATAGACCCTATAACCACTTCAAGTTTGTCGTCCATCCAACAAATAAAGTTTTTCATATTTTTTCCTCCTATAAATACTAATGAAAGAGCTAAAACAGAGGAACACTAATTAGTGTCCCCTGAGTAGTAATTATTTTCTGAATGTATCAAGTATTTCTTGTCCACATTTTTCAGCAACCATAGACTCTATAGAATCTACATATATTTTTTTGAACTCTTCTCTTTCCTCATCTGTTAAACGAGTATAAGTAAGTTTGCCTTCAGATTCTAGTTTTTCCATTTCTGCAATTGCTTCTTCATTATCTTTTACAGATAATTCCCATTGAGTATCAGCACAAGCTTGAATAGCTTTTTCATATGCAGCTAATTGAGCTTCATCAAATTTCTTGTATGTAGCTTCAGATATTAAAGATACAGGCATATAGTAACTATGATTTGTATCAGTAGCATATTTAAGAACTTCAACAATACCTTGTTGTAAAATTGGTGCTCTTGAAGAAGCTAATCCATCTATAGTTCCTTGTTGTAAACCAGTA
Organism: Clostridium sediminicola; assembly: GCF_050402865.1. Lineage (NCBI taxonomy): Bacteria > Bacillati > Bacillota > Clostridia > Eubacteriales > Clostridiaceae > Clostridium > Clostridium sediminicola. The sequence goes on along the minus strand of NZ_BAABMF010000050.1, from coordinate 3,256 downwards.
TACATTTCACTCCATGCCATTGGTGTAGGTATACATCCAAGAGTTTCTAACTCTTTAACATTAAGTGGATTTTCAGGAGTACGTACTTTTATCCCTTTAAAATCAGCAACTTTTTCTATTGGTTTTACATTATTCCAAAATGCACGGTTAGCGCCACCAAAGAATGCAGCAACTCTCATACCACTATTTTTATCTATTGTAGCTTGTCTTAAAGCATCACCAGCTGGTCCTTCAAGTTTTACTTTAGCATCTTCCATACTATCAAATAAATAGTTTGCATTGAATACATAGAATTGATCAACATGAGGTGCTAATTGTATAGCTGCAACAGAAGCCATATCGATTTCTCCTAATTGAACTCCCTCAATACTATCACGGTCAGAACCTACTAATTGTCCTGCTGGATAAATTTCTACTGTAACACCAACATTTTCTGCTTCAATAACTTCTTTGAATTTAACAAAACCTTGATGAATACTTTCTTCCTCTGGAGATAAGTGAGCAATACGTAATTTTATTTCTTTGTGTTCTCCACCTGCAGAATCTTTCCCATCATTACTTGAAGACTTGCTTCCACCACAACCAGTTAATAGTAAACTCAAACTCATTACTGTTGCAAAAACTTTTGCCATTGTAGATTTTCTTATCATTACAATTCCTCCCTAAAAATAGTTATTTACTTTTCAGCTAGTTAAATAATAAATCTTCAAACAAAACTTTTAAAATATAGAATGTCATACTTCTCTTAATAAAATAAATAATATAATTGCCCCAAAGAAGTCTCATCTAACATATATCAAAATATTCTGTTTGTTTAGCTTTCAAAGTTTATCTATATATAAACCTGCCAAATATATAAATAAATCACTTTAACTAAAAGTTTATCCATGTTTTATTACCTGACGTCAAAGATTTTAAACATGGATAAATTAAGTTTCAGTAATATTTATTCATAAAATACTTAACAAATATATATCCACACAGTATATCTAACTTTTTTATGCTTCTTCTTCATCACCCATATAGATTTGACGAAGTACATCTATTCCATCAAATGTCATCCATTGTTCTTTAACTTTATTATCAACAATATGATAATGATCCATAATCATAAAGCTAACTCTCTTGCCTGATGGATCTCCAAAATATCCATAACCTTCATGAATACCATTTATTCTCAATCTAACAGCAACATCCCATGCATTTTGGTTTCCTCTTTGATTACATGATACTCTTTCTACTACAATTCCTGCATTTGGGAATGATGAGAATAAACTTATAAACATTCCTTGAATTTCATCAAATCCATTTAAGTCAGTATTACAAATATAGTGTAGAGATGCATTGTCATGATAAAAATCTTTTACTTTGTTTATAAGCTTGCGATTCCAGATACTACTTATCATTTCTAGAACCATTTCTCCTACGCTATCATCTTTAGCTTTGTACAATTCTGGATAAAATTGTCCTTCCATAGATTCTCCAATGCCAAATTTACTTTGAAGTGCTGGCTCTTGGTTTTTACTAGCTTTTGCGAATTTTTTTGCAACTTCATGTGGATCAAGTCCTAATTGTTTTACAATCCAAAGATTATCTCTTACTAACCACTCTTCAAAGATTCTATTCTTATATGCCGCACAATCAACTACTGTTCTATAATTAATTTTCTTTCCTGTTGCTGGTCCAAAACTAGAATCACCTAAACTAGTTGCTGTAGAAACTATTCTGTGTGAAGATAGTAATCCATCATTATCATATGGTGAGAATATAACATTTTGACCAATTAATCTTCTATCAGGGAAAGCATGTAAATTTTGAAGAGTATTACTTATTACTCCTTGTATTCCAACAGCTGTTTGTGAACTAAGGTGAAGATGAACGTTATTTGAATATGTATCGTAAATAACTCCAATCCCTTTTTCTTCCCAAATATCGTGAGTTATTTTAATAATATAGTGAACAAAGTCATTATATTTTTCATCATATCCTTCTAATTTTTGTTTATTCTTACCTTCTAAAAATGCAAAATCATTATAATCTCTCCATATCACAGAGTTTACTTCGTTAATATCTCCATAAAAAACTTTATTTGAATTTGTACTATTTCCCATAACGTTTACATCTCCATTCTTTTCATTTTTTGAATCAACCTTTGGATTTGCCTTAATTTTTTTCTTATCAGCAGTTGTTTTTACTACATTCGATGTTTCCAAACAAAACTCCTCCTTTTTCAATATATTTTTACATGTTATTCATTTTTATTGTTTTGAAAATATTATATTATTTAAAAGATTGCTCTTATAATATCGAATAATTAATCCTCATAAGTATAGGGAGCAAATTGATTCTTATGAACACAAAAACAGGGGGTAAATGAACATAGATATCCTAATGCTAATTTACTCCCTGTCCTTTTATCTGAAAGCTTCCTCACAATTCTAATACATAAATTTACATGAGTTTCTTCTTCGATGCCCACATTTAAGGGGTCTCTCCAGGGGCGTGTCAAATTATTGTCCAAACCTGAGAGCTTCAAAATAGAATTTCAGCTTCATCTATTTCTTTCTCCTACGGTTACCTATACAAAGATATTTCCAATAATCATCAATCACCTATATTTAATTTTGAATTCTTTCGTACTATAATCACATCAGTATATTATCTTTGCATATTTCTTTTTGTAACTTATTCCTTTGATTTATCATATATCTGAATATGTTTTTATTAATAGCAATATCCATGCCAATCGCTATATTTTGTAATATATTTATGTTTTTTTATTTTTTTTGTCGATTTCATTAATAAAAACTTTGTATTTACCATTATTTTAAGAAAATTATAACATTTTCATTCCTATTACTTCATACTAGTTAAATATTGATACTAACCAAAATATTTCAATTGCAAGAAAATTTCGATGTTTCTTTGCATCGTTTCGATGCTTTTATACATCACTCGTTTTATATTATTTATATTAAGAAAAAGAAACAACATCGAACCATATCAATCGCACAGCCGTTTCTTTAACACCACTCTATCCATACCTTAAATTTTTATATCTCTTGCCTATACTACTTCATCATACTTGGAAGCCACATTGATAATTGAGGAATAAATATTATAAATATCAATCCAATCAACATTGCAATAATCCATGGCCATACATTCTTAACTACATCCTCGAAGCTAGCATCACATATTTGTGCAGCAACAAAGAGGTTTCCTCCAAGTGGTGGAGTAAGTAGTCCTAATGTAG
>NZ_BAABMF010000049.1:0-5552 GCF_050402865.1 Clostridium sediminicola | reverse complement strand
TGTTTAACGTATATTTCCAAACTATTCTTTGTCCATTGTTTGTATATAAATGATGGTTTATTAAGTATACTTTTTTTTCAAAATAATTTTCTCTAAAAAAACTATTGACTTTTTATAACTGGTCTAAATAATAAAAAAAGCATCCAACCTTCGTAAGATTGTTGGATGCCTTTTATGCTAATTTATAATTCATTTAATTTATCTAATTTTTTTTATCTTATATCCATTATTTTTTATAACTTCTATAATTTTTTCTATATGTTCATGGTCTTTTGTACCTAATACAAATTTCACTTCTGCTTGCTTATAAGTTATATCAGAACTAGTTCTATCATGATTAACAGAAATTACATTTGCCCCTGTATCTCCTATTACACATAATATCTTTTGTAAGGCACCTGGAGAATCCGGTAATGAAGTAGTTATAACTAGTCTTCTTCCTCCCTTTACCATACCTCGGTCAATTATTGAAGATATCATATCTAAATCTATATTACCGCCACTTAGAACTACAGCAATTTTTTTACCTTGAAAAGAGACCTTGTCATTTATAACAGCTGCTAATGCGGTTGCTCCTGCCCCTTCTACTGTTAACTTGGCTCTCTCTATTAATAAAGAAATTGTATGTGCAATTTCCTCCTCATTAACTGTAACTATTCCATCAACATATTTTGATATAATATCAAAAGTTGAATTTCCTGGTCTTTTTACTGCTATGCCATCAGCAATAGTATCTACACTACTTAGAGTTATAGGTTTTCCTGATTTTATTGATTCTTTCATTGAAGCTGCTTCTGCTGCTTGAACTCCTATTACTTGTATACTAGGGTTAATGGATTTAACTGCAACTGCTATACCTGATAATAACCCCCCACCACCAATTGGTGCTACTACAACATCTACATCAGGTAAATCTTCAAGAATTTCTAATCCTATGGTTCCTTGTCCAGCAATCACATCTAGATCATCAAAAGCATGTATTATTGTAGCTCCTGTTTCTCTTGAAAATTCTAGCTCCCTTTCATGTGCTTCATCATAAGAATTTCCATGTAATATCACGTCAGCACCATATCCTTTAGTTGCTTTTACCTTAGCAATAGGAGCTCCTTTTGGCATTACAATAGTTGATTTAATACCAGCTTTTGAAGCAGCTAGGGCAACTCCTTGAGCATGATTCCCCGCTGAGGCTGCTACTACACCACTTTTCTTTTCTTCTTCAGTAAGTTTCGCTATTTTATTAGAAGCTCCCCTAACTTTAAATGAACCTGTTTTTTGTAAATTTTCTAATTTTAAATAAATATCATTTTTACTCAGTTCACTAAAGGTTTTAGAATGGTCTAAACTTGTCTTTTTGATGATCCCTTTTAAATTTTTTCGTGCTTCTTTTATATTTTCTAAAGTCACCATTTTTATCCCTCCTCTATTTGATATCCTTATCATTTTTTATGTTACTATTCTACCATACTTTTATATACCTAGTACTTATAATTTTTATTGTTATACAAAAGAATCTAGAATTATTGTTAATAATCCTAGATTCTTAAACATTTTAAACCATATTTTCTTTTCTTTTAAACGCTCTAAAGTATTACATTCAAAATACATATCTACCTAAGGTTCTATAGATCATAGTGAAAATTATATCCCTAGTCAGGTGTGCATACTGCTTTCTTAGCATTTATATCATATGTTGACCATTCTTCAACATACATCCATTCTCCATCGACCTTTTTTATTAAAGTATTAGCAATGCCTAAATTATTTTCTTCATTAATTTCTTTCCCTGTTGGAGGCCCAAATTCACTATAACCTGTATTAGTTCCAATGAAAGACCAAGGCATAGAAACTCTATAACCATCTTTTTCATTACCACACCAAATAACATCCAATATTTTAATTTTTAAATCTGGAAATGCAGTAAGCCAAGCCATAGTATCTGCTACAATATCATCTGCACCTCGAACTTCTTTACCCATTCCTGCATGAATCACAGTGTTTTCAGTATAACAATCATAAATTTTTCCCACTAATTTCTTATCCCATATATCATAGGTTGTATATCTTATAAACTTATCAACATCTAATTTTTCTTGTTCATTAAAATTAACTCCATTAAATTCTACCATAGTAATTCCTCCTAATTTTTCTTTTTATATTTTGCTATTTTTTTAATAGTGCTTATATTGAATAAAAAGTCCACAATTATCCCATTACCTGACGATAAACTCTCATCATATTTTCACCCATGATTTTTTTGATATCTCCATCGCTAAAACCACTTCTAACAAGGGCATCTGCAAATAAGTAAAATGTATCATAAGAATGTAGATCATCAATAATCATATTTCCTTTTGGCACTCCTATATCCAACCCTTCAAGTGATCCTGGATAAGGAGACCACGCTCTATGAAGATTTCTAACTAACGGAAATTCATCATTATCTGTTCCCAATGCAACATGTTCAACACCAACTAAGTCAGCAACATGTTTTATGTGAAGCATTAAATCATCCACTCCAACAAAACTACCCTTTTCATGGAATTCCGCACCTTTAACAAAAGCTTTTAATGTAGTTATTGATATAACTCCACCTGTACTAGCAATAGCCTTGATCCGCTCATCACTAACATTTCTTCCAGTATCTACTATTGATTTGCAGCAAGTGTGAGAATCAATAATTGGTTTATTAGTAACCTTCATAATGTCATAGAATCCTTTATCAGTCATATGCGCAGTATCCACAACCATACCTACACGGTTCATCTCTCGTATGAGCTTCCTGCCAAAAGTAGTCAAACCACCATTAGCAATACTATCTCCAGGACCATCAGCTGCCATTGTTCTAGCAGGAGAAACTATACAGCATTGTCTTAATCCTAAACGATGAAAAGTACGTACAAGACTCAAGTCATCCTCATCTTGCAACCCCTCCATCATTCTAGAACCCTCAGATGTTAATATGAGACTTATCTTCTCATCATGAAAAGAATCCTCAATATCTTTAGCCGTTTCACAAATTCTAAATGAATTACTCTTTTCCACTTCTTGACGAATCATATCAATCAAATTTAATGAACCAACAGTTATATGATCCGTTAAATTACACGTACATGGACAATTACCTCCTATTGTTATAGCTAAAGCCTTTAATCCTCCATGACGGATTAGTGGTGCATAATAATCATCTAAAGGATTTTCTTCTCCTAATGCTTTTCTTATTGGAAGTTCCATCATCAATTGATCATGAACATTAATATAGAATGACTCACTCAAAAGCCTTCTTGCCCTAGCATCTATCTCCCATTTACTCTTTATCTTAACTTCCTTATTCATCATAACTTCTCCCTTCTATTAGGCATATTTAATATATTCCATATGCCTTATCTAAGCACTTCTCGATATATTCTCATCATGTTGCCGCCTAAAATCTTTTTGATATCCGTTTCAGAGTATCCGTGCTTTAGTAACGCTTCCGTTACCATATAAAATTTATCAGTAGTGTCTGCTCCTTTTATATAATCACTCTCTCGATCCCCATAATATACACCTTGAATATAACCAGGGTATTTTTCTCTGTGAGTTGGACGCAAAGAGTCAAATTCACAATCTTCTGGTCCTAAATTCATAAAACCTTTAAGATTTTTAGGCCACATGAACCCAGAATAATCTGGTCCTAAGGCTACGCTGTCAATACCTGCTAATGATACAATATAATCGATTTGTTTTAATAAATCATCCATAGTAGGTGCCTGTGAATTATTATTAACAAGAGCCGCCCAGAAACTAACTCCTATTACACAACCACGTTTCCCCATTTCTTTAATTCTCTCATCACTTATATTTCTTGGATGGTTTGATATTGCATAAGCACAACTATGAGAATCTATAAAAGGTTTTGTAGCATACTTCAGTGCACTTTCGAATCCATACTCTGAAAGTTGAGCAAGGTCTAAAATCATACCTAATCTTTCCATCTCTTCAATTGTTGCAATCCCAAATCGTGTAAGACCGGCTTTTGTACAAGCTTGTCCAACACCATCAGCAAGTTTGTTTCTTCCATTTCCAGTAAGTTGAACACTCCTCAATCCAAGGCGGTAGAGATTTCTAAGTTCTGAAAAAAGAAAAACATTTTTCTTCCTACCTTCAATTACTCTAGCACCTGCAATACTAAGAATCAAACCAAATTTCCCAGTTTCTACTGCCTTATCAATATCCCTAGCATTTTTACAGATGATAAATGATTCATCCCCATCTTCTTGATCACAATAGAGCAAATCAATAAATTTATTAGTGTCCCAGAAATGAAAATCTGAAGCACTATCGATAGGTTGAGCAGTATGATCGCCACCTATTACAAGATTCAAAATATTTACTCCTCCTTTTTTTAAACGAGGCGCATAAACCTTTTCAAAACATTTTTTCTTTCCCATAAGTTTTTCATGAACATAGTCGTTCCAGATTTCTTGATGAGCATCAACAACAATTGATTCTTTATGTAATTTCTGTGCATTTATATCCATATTTTCACTTCCTACCTTTCCATTATAATTCATTTCATAATTCTAAAGAATAACTTGTAAATATTTGATATAATCTATTTATGATAACGCAATCACTTAAATTGGAGATCATCTGTTTTTGTTAACCACTCTCTTCAATCGTATCGTTTTTGCACCATTATTCAAATTTATATCATATAAAATTTAAAATCTTATATTGATTAATCATAAAGCACATTTTAAATGCCTTGTTTTACATTCTTTTCTCACAACTGTATTATAATCGCACCATTTTATTTTGTCAATAAGATGAAAATTTATTGTTTTTAATTTATTCTCATAAACTTCGTATCACTTTTTAACTTTTGCATCTATTTTTATATAATTCATTAAATCTATATTATAAAATTCTTAACAATTCATAATTTATATAATAATTTTATTATAATTACTTGTTATAATTACTTGAAAAAACATGGGGTTGAAAATCAAATAATTATAACAAGTATATATCTAAGCTCTAATTAAATTACAATTGCAATAACAGAAGTATTATGCATTGAACAACGAATATTCCAACAATAATCCATCCATATTTATCAAATACAAGTGGAGCTACTGGAGTACCATCTTCGTCTTTTGTATCACCAAGTCTTTCTTTAACTCCCATAATAGTATATTGTCTTTTTTCTTTACTTTCATTTTTAAAGAATAAACTAAAGATATATGAGAATACAATACAGTAAACAGCTCCATAGAAGTATGTCCACAACCAATGCGCTGGCATATTATTTTGAGTTATGAATGTTGCTATTGCAGCTATTATACTACCTACAAACACTCCGTTATCATTAACTCTAGGCATAAACATACATACTATCATAATACCTGTTATCAAGGCTCCAAATGGAGATACATATCCACCTATTGTATCTAATATTGATTTAGTGTTTCCACTAAGGCCTGCGTAAACAAATCCTACGATTATAACACCAAATATTACAGAGAACATAATTGTTGTAGATAATGGTGTATCTTTCTTTTTAGTTATAT
>NZ_BAABMF010000048.1:0-5767 GCF_050402865.1 Clostridium sediminicola | reverse complement strand
CTACATTAGGACTACTTACTCCACCACTTGGAGGAAACCTCTTTGTTGCTGCACAAATATGTGATGCTAGCTTCGAGGATGTAGTTAAGAATGTATGGCCATGGATTATTGCAATGTTGATTGGATTAATATTTATAATCTTCATTCCACAATTGTCAATGTGGCTTCCAAGTATGATGAAGTAATCTATATAGATAATGAAAAATTTAAGATAGAAGAAATAGCAGAGGAGTTAATTTTGATTCCCTGCTATTTCTTTTATTCTGTAAAGTTGACAACTATCGAGCAGTTTAGTATAGTGAATTTAAAAACTTATATATACTAATTTCTTAAGCCGACTTAAGGAAAGAGATCGTTTAAGAATAACTTCTACTAATTTTATTTTAAAGATACTTAAAGATTGTATCTTTTGAATAAAAAGTAGAATTAATTCTTAAGCCGACTCTTAGAATGGAGATTTTTATGAAAAAAGATGGTTCAAAATTTGCTACTCTAAGTGATGTTGCAAAGCTGGCAAATGTTTCTACGATTACTGCTTCAAGAGTTTATAACCCAAAGTGGAAAGGGAAAGTAAGAGAAACTACAGTCGAAAAAGTTCATAAAGCAGCAAAGGAACTAGGATATAATCCTAATGGTATTGCTAGGAGTCTTATTTCACAAAAAACAAATATTATTGCTGTTGTTATTGGTCCTAATATTGGTTTTTTTTATGAAAGAGTTTTGACTAAATTAATCTTTAAAATTCAAGCAACAGGAAGGCAAGCTTTAATTTTTGTTGCAGATCCTTCTGTGGGGATGGAAGCGGTAGTAGCTCAAGTTCATCATTATAGAGTTGATGCAATTATTGTTACATCTCCAGCGACCAGATCAAATATAATGAATTATTTTACTAATAGTAAAATACCTATAATACTATTTAATCGTGCTATCTCAAATACAAATGCTAGTGCTGTTTGGAGTGATACTATAAAGGCAGTAGATGAGGTGGCTGATTTTTTAGTTCTTAATGGACACAAGTTTATTGGTTGTGTGTCAGGTGAAAAAAAAGCCGAAAGAAATGAAGCCTTTATTGAAAAGCTTAAAGAATATAATAAGAAACCAGTATATATTTATGAAGGTGATTATTCCTATGAATCAGGATATAAAGCTGCAATTCAAATGCTTACGGCAAGTAATCCGCCCGATGCAATTTTTTGTGCTGGGGACGATATGGCTATGGGGGTTCTTGATGCAGCAAGAATAGAAATGGGATTAAATATACCTGAAGATTTATCTGTGATTGGATTTGATGATAATCCTGTAGCTAAAAAACCTGCTTATGATTTAACAACTGTAAGACAACCAGTGCATGAAATGATTGATGCTACCATAGAGATTATTGAAGAACTGTTAGAAAATCCTGAAAAGCAAATTTTGAAAAAAATTAAAATGGAATTGGTTATACGCTCTACAGTGAAAATTTGTAAGTAATATTAAATAAGGAAGTGATTTTTTTACTCATAAATTCATATAAATAGTTGACGTAGAGGATTAGTTGTGGTATCCTTTACACAAGTGATGATTGCGTAATCATTACTCGGAATACTATAAATTAAAAATTAATACGGATAAATAAATAAAAGTAATATAAAAAACAGGATGTTTATTTTGTTTTTCTATGATTGCGCAATCATGAAAATGAATAACAATCCGCAGATGAATTATTGTTTTGATATTATTCTTAAAGAGTATAAAAAGTGATTTATTTAAAATAAGTATTGGAGGGAGAAGGTATGGCAAAATATACTTTAAACAAAAAAAAGAAAAGCGAAATTAGTGATAGAGCAAAGAGATTAAATGCAGAATGCAATTTTATAGACATACATAATCATATGATGTTCGAATTTGCAATTCGTCAAGCTTTAGGAGAAAAGGACATTTTTGATACACATTATGCACCTATTTTAAAACAGGGTGGAATCAATGTAATAGGGACAAGCATAGGGGCAAACTCTCCTTGTCTTTGTAACTTAACTGATGATTTGGAGTTTGGTGTTTTTGAACAAATAGATATGCTTCGTAATGAAGAGAAAACAAGTAAGACTTTTAGAATTGTAACTAATACTAAGGAAATTGAAGAAACTAAAGCTGAAGGCAAAATTGGTGTAATGATGACATTTGAAGGTTCAAGAGCACTTGAAGGAAGACATGGTGAAGAAAGCCTTGTTATGTTACGTACATTGCATAGATTAGGATTGAGAGTTAACTGTATATGTGGAGCAGCTAGAACTGCTTTTGCTGATGGAATGGGAGAAGCAGTTGCTGATGCGGGACTTACAACATTTGGTGTAAAACATGTAGAAGAAATGAATAGAATTGGAATGTTAATTGACTTAACACACATGAATGATAGAAGTTATATGGATATTATGGAAGTTAGTAAAAAACCTGTTATTGTTTCACATATAGGCACTCAAGCGATTTGTAATAATCCAAATAACTTAAGTGATGAGAGAATTAAAGCAATGGGTAAGAATGGCGGAGTAATTTGTCTTGAAATGGTTAAAACGGAAATAATGCATAAAGCTGAAGAAACAGGAGAAATTGTTACTTTTGATCATGTTGTAGACCATATAGATCATATAGCAGAATTGATTGGACCCGAACATATAGGAATAGGACTTGATTTTGATAACTTTGATTTAATTCACAATGTTCATAGAGCTATGTGTCCTTTCCCAGGATCAATTGAAGGTTTTTATACTGGGATTCCTCAAGGAGATCATATGTTAAATGACCCTAATAACTTAAGTGAAGCTTATGTTATTGCTGATTACTTAGTAAGACGTGGATATTCTGATAAAGATATCGCTGGAATTTTAGGTGGAAACTTAATGCGTGTTATGAAGAAAACTATTGGTTAATGGAGGAGAGAATTATGGGAAATAGTTTAAATAAAGATTTTATTGTTGTTGATGGACATCAAGAAATACTTGATGAATACGTATATGAATTTTTGAAAAATGAAAAGGATGCTCTTGCTGGAAAAGTTCATGTTTTCGATAATGTTTATAAACCGATGCTCCAAAAGCAAGGTGTTAATGTAGTAAACATGGCTGTAGGTGGCGAGCATGTAGCTCAAGTAATGTATAGTGCAACTGATAAATTCCGTTTTTGGGATGCACATAAAAAATTAGATGTATTAAACTCAGAATTAGAAGCTGGATGTACTTCATTTGTACTTTGCCGTAATTCAGACGACATAGATTATGCTATAAAAAATGGTAAAATTGCAATCCTTGCTACTTTAGAAGGCGGAAAGCCATTAGAAGGAAAACCTAACTTAAACTTACTATCAAGTTTACGTTCTCTATATAGAATGGGGCTTCGTGGATTACAATTGACTGGAAATACTAGAAACAGATTAGCTGATGGAGTTGCTCAAACAAGAACAAAAGGAAAACTTACTGGTTTTGGTAGAGAAGTTGTAGGAGAGTGTGATAGACTTGGTATACTTCTTGATACTTCTCAGTTATCTGATTACGGATTTTTCGATTTAATAAAATTAACTAAAAATCCTATTATTGATTCACACACTTGTGCGAAAGCTGTTCATGATCATCCGAGAAATATTAGTGATGAAAGAATAAAAGCTATTGCTGATAAAGGTGGAGTAGTCGCGGTTAGTTTCTGGGCCGCTTTAGTAAACGGTGATAAAGAAGCACCAAATGTTCAAGATTTAATTAAACACATAGATCATATTGTGAAAATTGCAGGAATTGATCATGTTGCATTAGGACCAGATTATAGTGCATATAGAACTCCTATTGATAGAAGTGTTGTAAGAGGTTTTGCAAATCTTGGACCTTGTGAAACAGATAAACTTACTCCAGTCCAAAGTGAAAAATATCCAGGTTTAATTGATGGAATTTGGTATGGAGTTAGAAAAAGTGATTTCATAGAAGGTCCAAATACCCATGAAAATTTCTCACAAGTAATTGATGCACTTTTAGAATATGGCTATAGTAATGAAGATTGTAAGAAAATCTTAGGTGAAAATTTAATTAGAGTATATAAAGAAGTTTTGAAATAAATCACACAGTAATTTATTAACCTATAGGAGGTAGTGAAATGACCAATAGGCATGTTGAAAACAAAAAAATCGTAATGGATTTTCACAATAAAATTTATGGAGCTACACCAGATTCTATTGAAAGTATTGTTAATGAATATTGCCATGAAGATTTTAACTGGAATGGACCTCAACCTTTTAATGAATTAAAAGGAACAAAAACTGTTGTAGATAAGTTTTGAAAATCATTGTTGAAATCTTTACCAGATGTGCAAAAAAACATTTATCTACACTAATTGATATCTTTGATTTAATGCGTCAAGCTGGATATAAATTTGTTAAGTCATTAGCACCAGAGATAAATATTCCTGGTCCAGCTACAAATGATGGAGTATTAATGGGAACATGTGATGAAGAAGAATCTAAAAAGAGTTATCAAATTATGTATGATATGATTTTTGGTGGATTAATGTCCTTCGAAGAAAAGGGAATGGGTAAGATGGGTATGGAAAAATATTTTGGAAAAGATTTTATGTGGTATGGTCCATGTGGAATAGGTTCCACAAGAGGAGTTAAAGGTTTCGAAAAATACCATCAAGGACCTTTTCTTAAAGCTGTTCCAGACAGGCGTTTAATTGATGATGTAGATGATAGAATTTATTTTGGAGAAGGTAAATATGCAACTCTACTTGAATGGACAGGGTTTGTTGCTACACATACAGGAAATGATTGGTTGGGCATTCCTGCAACAGGTAAGCCTATTGTAATGAGAAATGCTGATTTATATAGACGAGAAGGGGATTACTTAGTTGAAAACTGGGTTTTCTTAGATATAATTGATATATTACTACAATTGGGTGTAGATATTTTTGATAGATTAAGAAATAAAAAATATATATTATAGTAGCAAATATTAAAGTTGTTTATACATGTCTAAAATCATAGTAGTAAATGGTTTTGGACACGTATAAATGAATAACTATTACTATTAAAGCAAAGTTTAAATATCGTTATGTAAGAATAAAACAAGATACTACTTTTTTTCTATAAATTTCACAAAAGGTATTGACATAATGTGATAATGATGATATCCTTTACATATAGATGATTACGCAATCATTACTGTAATCAATATTTAATTAGAAAGTTTAGACATAATCTTTATTACACATTTCCAATTTTTATTTCTTTAAAGTTTAAAATCTTAAAAGTTACAATAGTATATTAACTAATAACGTATTTATAATTTTAGAGTGTAGATTACATATTAAAACAGCTTATCATTACAAAACAATATATATGATTGCGCAATCAATTTGTTTTGTTAAACATCTATAAAAGACGTCAATTTTATAACGGTGATTGCGCAATCATGACTTTTGAATCTTAAAATTGACTTCAATTATTCCTTAGGATTAAATTAGTGAATGTGATGTATATTATAGCTTTTCACTTTTGATAATTAAAGAAATAGATGATATTGTTTGTTTATAAATCAAAAGTAAAAAAAGTTATGTTTATAGAAGTATTAAAAAAAACTAAGTAAGAAAAAGGAGGAAATTATGCAAGCTTTTGATGTCATTATTCTTATTATTTACATGGTGGGTATTATGTATTTAGGTTATGCCCTAGGAAAAACAAATGAAAACGAAGAGGATTATTTCGTAGCGGGTAGATCTTTACCTTGGTATGCAATTGGTTTATCAGTTGGTGTTA
>NZ_BAABMF010000047.1:0-6929 GCF_050402865.1 Clostridium sediminicola | reverse complement strand
ATCAGCATTTCAAGGAATAGTTCCTTATGGTGGACAAATATTAGTTGCAGCAGGATTAGCAAAATTATCTCCAGTTGAATTAGTTCCATATAGTATATATTCAATGTTAATGATTGTGTTTGGAATAATAGCGATAGCATTAGGTATCCCAAATTTTAAAAGAAAAGTTGATAGTACTAAAAAGTAGATTTATAAGAAAGTAAATAAAATGAACTCATTAGATGCGACTGCTTCTAATGAGTTTTTTTATTGTTTTAAGTTTGTTAAGCATGCTAAGGAGTGAAAATAGGTGTTATACAAAAATATCTTCCCTTATAATAGGAATGTTCAAACTACTTAAAATAACATATAGTAGATTAAACATTATGTGGTATTTTAAATAATATAGAATAATAAAGGAATATGATACTTGTAAAATTTTAATTCATTGAATATAATTATATTATACAAAAGTAATTTAGTTGAGCAAATGGAATGAGGTGTTCATATGATAGATGATGAGAAAAAAATATTTATAAAAATCGCACATTATTATTATATGCAAGGAATGACCCAGGAACAAATAGCAAATAAGGTTTCTATGTCAAGACAAAAGGTAAATAGGATTATAGGAAGCCTTTTTGAAAAAGGAATAGTGACAATTAAAATAAATGGCTATGAAAAAAGTTATGCAGAGTTAGAAGGAAGCATTGAGAAGCGATTTAATCTTAAACAGGTTATTGTTACAGATGTTGAAGATGAAAATTTAGAAGATAAATTAGGAAATGTTGCTGCCAAATATCTGGAGAGTGTTGTTAAAGATGGTGATGTTATTAGTGTTTCTTGGGGGAAAACACTTGCAGCTGTTGCAGATAGTATGCCTACATTAAAAAGGAAGGACATATCTGTTATTCAGTGTGTTGGAGGGACTAATGTAAAAGATATATCCATTATGACTGATGAAATAACAAGGGTGTTTTCAAACAAATTAAGAGCAAATCCTTATTTTATGTACGCTCCCTGTATTGTTAAAGATGAGAATACAAAGAGAGTTATTATGAATGAAGATACGGTAAAGAATGTTTTTAATATGGTTGAGAAAAGCAATATTGCACTTGTTGGAATTGGTGGTATGAGTGATAAAGCAACTTTACACAAATATAATTTTCTAGACGATGATGATTTTTCTTCACTAAAAAGCAGTGGGTGTGTAGGTGATATCTGTTTTATTCCTTTTGATATAAAGGGGAAATTAGTGGAAAAAAGTATGAAGAAAAGAATTATAGGAATAGATCATAATACGCTTATGGGGATACCTTTGGTAATAGGAGTTGCAGGTGGAGAAAACAAGAAAGAGGCAATTTTAGGAGCTTTAAATAGTGATTTTCTTGATGTTCTTGTTACTGATTTTGAGACAGCCAATTATATATTAGATACAGTTTAGATATGAAAAAATAATAATTAACATCAAACACTACATTTAAAAAATGGGTGTTTTTTTATTTTTGAGACATAAACATAAACAAAAATAAAATTGTTTAATAATTCTTGCAAAAATAAAAAAAATAGAATATAATTATAATATACAAAAGTAACACTGATGAGCAAATGTAACAAGACGTAAATATTACAAGATTGTTAAACCACAAAGCAAGAAAAGATTTTGAGGAATATAGAATAGTATTCTACTTAGGGAATGGTTTGGGATTTAGCAATGAGGAGGTGATTTGATGTCTGATAAACTTGTAATGGGTATTGATTCAGGTACTTCAAGCATTAAGGTAGCATTGTTTGATATCCATGGTAATAAAGTATGTTCTTGCGCTAAGAAAAATATTATAAAAAATAAAGATAATAACTATGAACAAGATATGGAACTGTTATGGACCGAAGTATGCGATGTAATAAAGGAATTAATACATAAAAACAGTATCGATGCGTCTAATATTCTGAGTATAGGCATTGCTGGTCAAGGAGAAGGTTGCTGGCTTATTGATAAGTACGGTAAACCTGTAAGAAATGCTATATTGTGGAGTGATGGACGAGCAAATGATATTGTAGCAGAAACTAATGGTAATAAAGACATAAAGGATGAAATTAGGCGAATTACAGGGTCTGTTTTATTTGCAGGGGCCTCAACGGCTATTATGATGTGGCTCAAAAAGTATGAACCAGAAAGTTTAAAAAAAGCAGAGCACTTTATGTTTTGTAAGGACTGGTTAAGATTTAAACTAACAGGATTAGTAGGCATGGAGGTAACGGATGCTTCAACCTCTTTATTAAATTTAAAAGACAAGACTCTATCAAAAGATTTATTTGAAATTCTTAATATTAAAGAGTGTATGGATTTGATACCGCAAATTTCAAATTCTTGTGATTTATCAGGAACTGTAAATAAAGAAGTCGAAGAACTTACGGGACTCAAGGAAGGTACACCAGTCGTATATGGGATGATGGATATTTCAGCAGCAGCAATTGGTATGGGGGCAGTAAATGCAGGAGATTGTTGCACACTGATTGGGACAACTATTTGTAATGAAGTAATAAGAAAAGATTATAAGTTTTCAGATGAAAGTACTTCAGGATATGAAATTTATCCTGTAAAAGATTTATGTTTGAATGTTATTGCGCCAATGGCTGGAACGCGTAATCTTGATTGGGTAATAAATAATTTGTTCAAAATGGAAAAGGAAGAGGCTCTGCGTAATAATGTTAGTATTTATAAGCTTCTTGAAGAAAAAATAAAGGATATACCATCTGGAGCTAGAGGCGTAATATATCTGCCATACATTAGTTCTAGCGGGGAAAGGGCTCCTTTTTATGATTGTAACGCAAGGGCAGAGTTTTTTGGATTATCTGAAAATACAGATAAATATTGCATGTTAAAGGCAGTGTATGAAGGGATAGCTTTCGCAATCAAAGATTGCATTAAGGATATAGAAGGTTTAAACAAAATTTATTTAGGAGGTGGTGGTTCAGAAAGTATGTATTTGGCAAAACTGCTTGCGGATTGTACCGGTAAAGAAATAATAATACCTTATGGAAATAAATTTACAGCAAAAGGTGCTGCAATAGCTGCAGGAGTTTATTCTGGCCTATATAAAGATATGAAAGAGGCAGTGAAAAGTACTTCTAAAGTCAAAAAAAGTATTAAACCTGATATCAAGAATACAAAAAAATATGAAGAATTATATAATTTGTACAAGTTACTGCGAGAGATGAATAAAGAACCATGGAAAATTAGAAGAAATATTCTCAAAAAATATAACTAATATAAAATCGATTGGAGCGAAAATAATGGAAAAATATTTAATGGAAAAAGAAAGTATTATTCAAGCTGGTAAAGATATGCTAGCAAATGATTGGACTGTAGGAACTTGGGGAAATATTAGTGTTAGAAGTAATGACGGTGAAAATGTAATAATTACACCAAGTGGAGTTGACTATGAGGTTATAACAACTGAAATGATGTCCGTTGCTGATATGAAAGGAAATCTTATTTCAGGGAAGAAACCATCAATTGAATTAGAACTACATACAAAAATATATTTAAATAGACCAGATGTTAATGCTGTTGTTCACGTTCACTCTCCATATACTTGTGCTTTCGCATGTACAAGAACTAATATACCACCAGTATTTGATGAGATGGCACAGATAATAGGTGGAGAGGTAAAAACAGCAAAATATGCAATTCCAGGTACTTCTGAATTGGCTAATAATTGTGTTGATGCATTAGGTGATAAGATGGCTACTCTTTTAGCAAATCATGGAGGCGTTGCTGTTGGAAAAACTTTAGAGGAAGCATTAAAGGTAACTGAAGTATTGGAAAAATCACTTCAATCATATGCTATTGCTAAATCTTTTGGTACACCTGTTGCCTTGGATGATGCTGCTGTAGACATGATGAGAGACTTTTTTCTAAACAAATATGGCAAATAGAAAGAAGGGAAGTATTATGAAGATTTTAGTTACAGCGGAAGTAAATGAAAATGTTATAAAAGAACTTGAATCATATGGAGAAGTTTTGATTGAAGGTTGGGGCAAGATGCATAGAAAGCTATCAGAAGACGAAATGATTGACCTAGCAAAAGACAAAGACATTTTGATTACAAGTTATGATCCTATAACAGAGAAAGTTATAGACGCATGCAAAAATTTAAAACTTATAGCTTGTACTAGAGCCAATCCTGTAAATATTGACGTAAAAGCAGCAAGAGAAAGAGGCATAAAAGTTATATTTACACCTGGAAGGAATTCAGATTGTACAGCTGAATATACAATAGCGATGATGTTAAATATTTCAAGACATATGGCAGATGCATATATGAGTTTAAAAAATGGTAAGTATTTAGCTGATAATGCTGCGGATGATGATAAATTTACTGGGCTTAAAGAAGATGTTACATGGGCGCTTGGACCTGGTAGTCCTTATGTAGCATTTAAGGGAATGCAATTAAAAGGACATATCTTAGGTTTGATTGGGTATGGAAGTATAGGAAAAAAAGTATCAAAAATAGCAGGCGCATTTGGAATGAAGATTTATGTGTATGACCCATATGTTTCGTCTGTAGATATTAATGACAATATTATTCAGAAGGTAACGTTTGAAAAACTTTTAGAAGAATCAGATTTTGTAAGCTGTCATTGTAAAGTTGACGAGAGCACAAGAGGATTAATAGGTGAGAAGGAATTCAAAAAAATGAAAAGCACTGCCTATTTTATAAATTCTTCAAGAGGTGCAATAGTAAATGAAAAAGCACTAATTAAAGCTTTACGTGAAAAAGAAATTGCAGGAGCTGCACTTGATGTATTTGCTGAAGAACCATTAGCAGAAGATCATCCTTTTATAACTGAACTTGACAATGTTTTTGTAACTCCTCATTTGGCAGGGGCAACCTACGATGCTATAGACAATCATACATATATGATTGTTGAGGACGTAAAGAATTTTTTAAATAACGGACAACTATTATATGAATACAGGTAAATGGGGGAAAGAATATGAATGAAATGAAAAAATGGAAAATGAATACAATAGCTGTGCATGCAGGGTCTGAAC
The DNA here is from genome assembly GCF_050402865.1 of Clostridium sediminicola. Taxonomy (NCBI): domain Bacteria; kingdom Bacillati; phylum Bacillota; class Clostridia; order Eubacteriales; family Clostridiaceae; genus Clostridium; species Clostridium sediminicola. The sequence continues at coordinate 1,888 of NZ_BAABMF010000047.1, read as the reverse complement.
CTTGTCCTGCTACGGGAGCTTTAGTATCCCCAATATATCAAACATCAACATATGCATATGAATCTACAGAAGAGGCTGGAAAAGTATTTTCAGGTGAAAAATTTGGTTATTTGTATGGAAGAGATCATAGTCCTACTGAAATTGAGCTTGAGGAAAAGATTGCTGCACTTGAAGGTGGAGAAGCTTGTAAAGTATTCGCTTCAGGAATGGCTGCTATTGCTAATGCACATATGGCAATATTAAAGGCTGGAGACCATGTTATATGTGGAGATGTTGTATACGGGGGGACTTATGGATTATTTGATAAGATGCTTTCGGATTTTGGAATTACAGTAACTTATGTAGATACTTCAGATTTAGCTAGTCTTGAAAAAGCACTTAAACCAAATACAAAAGTTATTCATGTTGAAACACCTGCAAATCCTACATTAAAATTAACGGACATAGAATTGGTATCAAAATTTTGTAAAGAAAATAATCTTAAACTTATAGTTGATAATACATTTATGACACCATATTTACAAAAACCTTTAGAATTAGGGGCAGATATAGTAGTACACAGTGCTACTAAATACCTGAATGGGCACGGTGATTGTATTGCAGGTGCAATTGTTGCAGATAAGGAATTCATTAAAAATGGACTTCATGAAGGGGTAACAAAGCTTGGAGCATTAGTATCTCCATTTACTTGTTTCCTTGTAAAAAGAGGTATTCAAACTCTTCCACTTAGAATGGAACAGCATTTGAAAAATGCAATGGAAGTAGCGCTATATCTTGAAGCACATACTAAAACTGAAAATGTAATTTATCCAGGATTGAAAAATTTTCCACAATATGAGCTTGCAAAAAAACAAATGAAAGGATTTGGAGCTCTTATATCTTTCGAAGTTAAAGGTGGATTGGAAAATGCGAGAAAGCTTTGTGACAATTTAAAAATGATTAAACTTGCAGTTAGCCTTGGTGATGTAGGTACAATGGTTCAACATCCTGCTTCAATGACTCATAAATCACTACCTGTTGAGGAAAGAAGAAAAAGCGGTATAGCTGATGGTATGATAAGAATATCCATTGGTATTGAAAATTACGAAGATATAATTAATGATTTAGAACAAGCATTTAGAGAAATTTAGATTATTAGGCCATTATTAGATTTTGAATTTTATAAATCTAATAATGACCTAAAAATGATAAGGAGGTGATAAATGCTACAATATATAATTCTATAATTATTTTCAAATAGGAGGTGAGAATTTTAATAGAAGGATATCTGTAATCGTTTTCGTTTTATAAGAATTAATTGAATTCTAGGAGGAATTATTAATGAAAAATGAAAATCAAGACAAGAAGTATAACAGTTTTTTAGGTCTAACTCCATTGATATTATTTTTAGTTTTATTTTTAGCAACAGGGATAATTACTAAAGACTTTACTAATATGCCTGTGCTTGTTGCATTCATAATTGTATTAGCATATTCTCTATGCCTTAATAGAAAAGGAGAAAAATTATCCTTAGATAAAAAAGTTGATATTTTTTCTCGTGGTGGAGGAGATCCTACAATAATACTAATGGTTGTAATATTTATATTAGCAGGTGCTTTCTATTCAGTAGCAAATGCTATGGGTGCAGTTGATTCTACAGTTAACTTAGGTTTAAGTATTTTGCCAGCAAAAGCAATTTTACCAGGTATCTTTATGATTGGTTGTGTAATATCTTTTGCTATGGGTACTTCAATGGGAACAGTTACAGCTCTAACACCAATCGCAATTGGAATGTCTCAACAAACAGGTATTTCATTACCATTAATCGTTGCAACAGTAGTAGGTGGAGCAATGTTTGGGGATAACCTTTCATTTGTATCAGACACTACAATAGCAGCTACAAGAACCC
>NZ_BAABMF010000046.1:0-8248 GCF_050402865.1 Clostridium sediminicola | reverse complement strand
TTGAAGAATTAGCAGAAGTTTTAGGTGGAGTTGTAGGTGCTTCAAGAGCAGCAACAGATAGTGGATGGATAGATCAGTCACATCAAATAGGACAAACAGGAACAACAGTAAGACCTAAGCTATATATTGCATGTGGTATTTCTGGAGCTATTCAACATATGGCAGGTATGTCAGATGCAGAATGTATAGTAGCAATAAATAAAAATGCTAATGCACCAATATTTAAGGCAGCGCATTTCGGTATAGAAGGAGACTTATTTAAAGTTATACCAGAATTGATAGAATCAATTAAAGAAATGAAACAATAAAATGAAAAACAAAGGAGTGTGATGGTATTGCTTAAATTAAACAATGTTAAAAAAGCATTTGGTGGTTTGGTAGCAGTAAATGATGTTAACCTTTCAGTAGAAGAGGGTTCAATTGTTGGTTTGATAGGACCTAATGGTTCTGGTAAAACTACTTTGTTTAATGTTATTTCAGGCGTTTTACCGTTAACTACTGGAACAGTTGAATTTAACGGCGTTGATATTTCTTCTAAGAAGAGTCATGAGGTATCCCAGTTAGGATTAGTAAGAACATTTCAAAAAGTTAAACCATTCAACAATATTAGTGTACTTGATAATGTTATAGCAGGCTCGTTTTTGAAAAATCATACGAGAGGACATGCTAGGGAAAAAGCTGAAGAGGTTATGGAAATGGTTGGAATTACTCAATATAAAGATGAACTTCCTAAAAATTTACCATTAGCTATAAAGAAGAAAATAGAAATTGCTCGTATACTTGCAACAAATCCTAAAATGCTACTACTAGATGAAGTTATGGGTGGACTTAATTCACAAGAAACAGATGAACTTTCTGAGACTGTAAAAAAGATTAATAAAATGGGTATTACCATACTTATTATTGAACACAAAATGAAGTGTATTATGTCTCTTTCAGAACGTGTTGTAGTTTTAAATAATGGAACTAAAATTGCAGATGGAATACCATCAGAAGTTGTAAGTAATGAAGAAGTTATCAGGGCTTATTTGGGGGATGATTATAATGCTTAAAATTTCAAATTTAGAAACAGGATATGGAGAGAGTCAAGTTTTATTTGATATTTCTCTCAACGTAAAAAAAGGAGATATTGTTAGTTTGGTGGGGTCTAATGCTGCCGGAAAAACTACATTACTTAATACCATATCTGGATTGAACAAGGCTTGGAAAGGTAAAATTGAATTTTTAGGACAGGATGTTACGTCACTTTCCCCTGAGGAGAGAGTCGAATTGGGATTAATTCAGTCGCCAGAAGGTAGAAGATTATTTCCTGAACTTACAGTAGAAGACAATATTTTACTTGGCTCATACTCAAAACGTGCTAAATCTAAACGTACACAAAATTTAAAAATGGTTTATGAAAAATTTCCAAAATTATATGAAAGAAGAAAGCAGCTAGCAGGGTCACTAAGTGGTGGAGAACAACAAATGGTTGCAATTGGAAGATCATTGATGAGTTGTCCAGAATTATTAATACTTGATGAACCATCTTTAGGATTAGCACCAATTATAGTAAGTGATGTTTTTAAAATAATCAAAGAGATTAGTGAAGCAGGAGTAACTGTTTTTCTAGTAGAGCAAAATGTAAAAAAAGCTTTGTCAATAGCGAAAAGTGGTTATGTTCTTGAAAGCGGTAGAATTGCAATGAAAGGAGGGGCAAAAGAACTTCTTGATAACGAAGATTTAAGAAAAGCATATTTAGGAATATAAAAAAGCGTTTAAAAATGGGGGGTTAATAAAAATGAAAAGAAAATCTATATTAATTGGTTTATTGTCTCTAGTAATGTTAACGGTTTCGGCTTGTTCCTCAAATTCAACAGAAACTTCAACAAGTGGAAATAGTAATGATGATGTTATCAAAATCGGTCATATACAACCACGTAGTGGCCCATTAGGAACACTTGGTGAGCAAGGAGTTATTGGTGTGCAAATAGCAGCAGATATGGTAAACAAAAGAGGCGGAATTAATGGTAAAAATGTTGAAATAGTAGTTGCAGATGTTCCTGATACAGCAGCTGCTCAAAATGAAGTTAACCGTTTGATAAATAAAGAAAATATAAATATTATCACAGGTGTATATGGGAGTGCTTTTGCAGAGGTTGCTAGTGGTATTTGTAGCAGAAATGATGCTTTATATTGGGAAACAATTTCTGTAAGTGATAGAATTACTGAAGCAGGATTACCTGGTGTATTTAGAGCAACATTTAATGGAGCTACTTTAGGAGAAGCAGCTGCTGTTTATGCTGCTGAAGTTGCAAATAAATTAAATATTCCTTTTGAAGATTTTAAGGTTGCAATTTTAAGTGAGAATTCTGATTTTGGACAATCTACGGCTAAAGGTGCCCTAGAATTTTGTGAAGAAAATGGGATTCAAGTAGTTGAAGATATAAGATATTCAAAAGATGTTCAAGATACAGCACCTATGGTTCTAAAAATAAAAGATGCAAATCCAGATGCAGTAATAGCTACATCATACATAAATGATGGAATAAACTTCTGGAAGCAATCAAAACAATTAGACTTTAATCCAAAGTCGATGATTGGAATAGGATCTGGATATGGGCTAATTAGTTTTTCAGATGCATTAGGAACGGATGCAGAAGGAGTAATTGATATAGATCCAGCAACTACACCTAATTTAGAAAATCTTGATCCAGAAATGGCAAAAGCTGTTGAAGAATTTATGACAGAATTTGAAAAACAAACGGGCAATACTCCAGGAGCTACAACAATATTGAGCTGGCAAGCTGCATGGGTTCTATTGAACAATGTTATAGCAGAAGCCTCTTCAACTGAAACAAAAGATCTTGTTGAAGTTGCTAAAAATTTAGATATTCCATTAGGAACTTTACCAACAGGTGCAGGAGTTAAGTTTGATGAAAATGGTCAAAACGAGCGTGCTGTAGCTGCAGCAATGCAATGGCAAAGTGGAGAGCTAGTAGTAGTTTATCCAGAAACTGTTGCTAAAACAGAACCAGTAATGATACCACTTCCTACTTGGTCAGAAAGATAAAATTTTATTTAAGAGATAATATTAAAATTTAGTTGTTGTCATACTTAAGTTGACTATTACTTATAAACACAATATTTAGACCTGTACAATAATGAATATCAGTTATGTAAAAGAAATAGAATAGTTAAATTGTACAGGTCTATAAAATCATAAGAGTGCAGGGGGAGGTAAAATGTTTATACAATTAATAATTTCCGGAATTCTTTTGGGTGGAATATATGCATTAATAAGTGTTGGACTATCTTTAATATTTGGGGTTTCGAAGGTTACAAATTTCGCTCACGGTGATTTTGTAATGGTTGGAATGTATTTAGCTTATGCAATATATACTGCTTTCAATATATCACCTTATGTTTCTTGGTTAATTGTTATTCCGGTTTCAGCTGTTATCGGATGGCTTTTCTTCAAACTTATTAAATATACAATAGGAAAAAGCGATTTGAATCAGATATTCCTTACTCTAGGATTGTCATTTGTTTTACAAAATACTGTGTTAATGATATTTAAGTCAGATTTTAGATCAGTTCCTCAAAGTTTTGATTCAAGTTTGAAAATAGGATCATTTTTCCTATCATATGAAATGTTGATTGCTTTTCTTATCGCTATAGCTACAACTTTTGCTTTTTTATGGTTTATCAATCATACATACTTAGGCAAAGCTATGAAAGCAGTTTCACAGGATAGAGATGCAGCAAAACTAATGGGTATTCCTACAAAGAAAATTGATATAATGGTTTTTGCTCTTGGTATTGCTATGGCTGGACTTGCAGGCACTCTTTTGATAACAATTTATCCTACAAATCCTACAATTGGAAGTGGATTAAATTTGATTGCGTGGATAATTGTTGTACTTGGTGGTTTAGGACAACTAGGCGGAGCATTACTTGGTGCATTACTTATAGGTGTTAGTGAAACATTAAGTGGATTTTATATTGGGGCAGATTATAGGCAGGTTGTGTATTATATTATGTTTATAATAGTGTTAGTTGTACGTCCTCAAGGATTATTTACTAGGAAGGGGAATTAGTAATGATGAAGAAATATCAGGAACATCTTAAATGGGCAATATTTTTCGTTGTTATTGCGTTAGTAGGTGGAACGACTAAGAGTAATTTCACACTAGATATTTTTATTAGTACAATATTCTTTTGTAGTATGGCTGCTGCCTGGAATATCGTAGGAGGATATGCTGGGCTAGTTTCACTTGGTCATGTGGCATTTATGGGGATTGGTTCTTATATTTCAACAATATTATTTTTGAATATGGGATTATCTCCTTGGATAGGGATGTTTGTTGGAAGTATTGGTTCAATGCTTTTGGCATATTTGATTGGTATGCTTACTATTAGATTGCAAGGGCCATTTTTGGTATTATCTACAATTGCACTTTCATCAATATTGCAAATATTTGCCATTAAATTTGATAAGATAACTGGAGGATCTGTAGGTCTCTCTATTCCTTATAAACCAAGCTTTCATAATATGGTTTTTAAAAGTTACAATACTTATTTTATCTTGTTCGTTCTATTGTTAGTAGCGGTTATTTCAGTTACAATTTTCATAAAAAATTCTAGAATGGGTTCTTATCTTATTGCAATAAGAGAGGATGAGTTAGCAGCATCAGCATTAGGTATAAATGTTTTTAAAACTAAATTAAATGCATTACTTATAAGTGCTTTTTTCACTAGTATTGGTGGTTCATTGTATGTTCAGTATATGCTATTTATGGATCCTGCATCTGCATTTAGCGTAAGTTTTTCAACAAAGGTTGCGGTACTTACAATTATTGGTGGAGCAGGTACAGTTCTAGGTCCTGTAGTAGGAGGAATGATATTGGTGCCTGTTGAAATTTTCCTAAGAATAGCATTAGGTAGTACTTATCAAGGGGCGTACTTATTAGTATATGGTATTTTATTAATCGTAGTAATTTTAGTTATACCTGATGGTATTGTTGGATTGTTTAAAAGAAAGTTAGCAATTAAATTTAAGTCAACTGAAAAGAAGGCAAAATTGAAAATAGAAACTGAGTAAATAGATTTATATAAAAAACTTTTGTATTGATTAGATTGTTGTAAATTATGGGCACCTTTCTTTGGAATAAATTACTAGGTGCCTATAAAAATTTATATTAGTAATTTAAATTTTGAAAAATTAGTATTTGTATAAAAATGTAGGAGTTATTAAATTAGAAAAATATAACTTTAAAAAGTTGTTGTATTAGAAAAAACTATGATAGGGATATAAAAATATTAAGGAGGAGTAAGAAAATGGCAATTGAATTGTCAAAAGAAGAGATTAAACTTTATGAAGAAACTTTAGAATTTGCTAAGAAAAATCTAGCACCATACGCTCATGATAATGAGGAAAGTGGAAAATTTCCAATAGAAGTACTTAAACAATTTTGTGATGCGGGATATTGCTGTATAAATCTACCAGAAGAATTTGGAGGAAAAAATCTAGGATTTTTACAGTCGGCATTAGTATATGAAGCATTAGCGCATGGAGATGCAGCATTCACTTTTGCAATGGAATGTCATAATAATATTTCTTATGAAATATATAAGTTTAATCCACATGAATCTGTTAAGGAACTTATTCCAGAAATGGTTAAAGGAAATAAGCTTACATCTTTTGCATTAACTGAACCTGAGGCTGGATCTGATCCATCTCGATGTTCCACTTATGCAACTTTAGAAGAAGATGGATATCACATTAATGGTACTAAGACTTGGGCAACAAATGGGCTTGAAGCTGATCTTATCAATGTTATGGTTAAGGATGGTTCACCAAAAGGGATGTTGATGTTATTGGTTGACAATAGAAGTAAGGGTATTTCTATTGAAAAAGGTAGTGAAAAAATGGGCGCATCTTTTGTTTCTACACCAACAATTAAATTTGATAATTGTATTGTTCCTAAAGAAAGATTATTATCCAGCAATGGTTTTAAAGATGTTTTCTGGTGTATTGATATAGCAAGAATTTTTGTTTCTGCTATTGCTACTGGGCTAGCACAGGAAGCTATTGATCAAACAATAAAATATCTTGGTAAACGAGTTCAGTTCAAAAAACCTCTAATTTCAAATCAAGGTATACAGTGGAGTCTTGCAGAGCTTTCTACACAAGTAGAAGCTGGTAGATGGATGACTTATAGAGCTGCAACCCTAATGGACAAAGGAGAACCATCAATAAAAGCTGCAACTATGGCTAAATTATATTGTACTGATCTTGCAATGAAAGTTACAACTGAATGCTGCCAATTATTAGGTGCAAATGGGTATTCAAAAGATTACCCTCTTGAAAGGATGATGAGAATAGCAAAAATGCTGCAAATTGTGGATGGAACAACACAAATCCAAAAGGTAGTACTAGGAAGATTTATTGAACGTGAAGGGATTGAATCTTAAGACTAATAAAGAATTAAAATATAAATACTTATAGCAAAGGAGTGTTTTTCATGTTTAGTGTGATGGATAAAAATGAGGCTATGAAACTTGTTGAATCTGGCGATACTGTTGTAATAAATGGTTTTGGTTCATTAGTACACCCGGAAGAATTTGATGAAGCATTAGGTGATAGATTTTTAAAAACTGGAGAACCAAGAGACTTATCATTTATTTTTGCAGCTGGTCAAGGTGTATGGGATGAAAATCGTTTTATTGATAGATTAAGTCATGAAGGTCTGGTAAAAAAAGTTATTTCCGGCCATTGGCAGCCAATGCTTAGATTGTGTAAGTTAGCTGTTGAAAATAAAATTGAAGCATATAATTTACCAATGGGAGCAATCGTACATCTATTTAGAGCTTCAGCTGCAAAAAAACCTGGTATTATTACGAAAGTAGGTTTGAAAACTTTTGCAGACCCACGTATTGGTGGAGGTGGTCTAAATGAAATTTCTAAAGAGGAATTAGTTAAAGTAATAGAAATAGATGGAGAAGAGTATCTATTTTACAAATCATTTAAACCAAACGTAGCATTTATTCGTGGTACTACAGCAGATCCTAATGGAAATATAACTATGGAAAAGGAAGTAGCTTTTTTAGATGCATTATCTATGGCACAGGCTGTAAAAGCAAATGATGGTAATGTAATTGTTCAAGTAGAGAGACTGTCTTCAATCCCTGCTAATCCTAAGAATGTAAAAATTCCAGGAATATTAGTCGATGCAGTTGTTGTAGCACCAGAACAAAAGCAAACGATTATAGAAACTTATAATCAAACATACTCTGGTGAATTAAGAGTACCAGATAATGAAATTAAGACTGTTGTTGAGAATGTAAAAAAATTGAATAGCAGTGGTGGTAAAAAGAGAAAGTTAGAACATTTGATTGTTGCTCGTCGTGCTGCTCGAGAGTTACATAGTAATTGTGTAGTGAATTTAGGGATAGGCATTCCTGAAATGGTGGCAGTAGTTGCAGATAAAGAAAAAATAGCTGAAAATGTCACATTTACTGTAGAATCAGGTACAATCGGAGGAGTAGCATCATCAGGATTCAGTTTTGGTGCAGCAATCAACCCAGATGTAATTTATGACCAAGCTTATCAATTTGATTTCTATGATGGCGGGGGCTTAGATATTACCTTTGTTGGAGCAATGGAAGCTGATAAAGCTGGTAATGTTAATGTTAGTAGATTAGGTGAAAAGATTATTGGTGTTGGAGGCTTTGTTGATATTACTCAATGTGCTAAGAAAGTGGTTTATTGTTTTACTTTCTCAAATGGTGGTTTAAAAGTTGAATACAAAGATGGAAAATTAAATATTATTGAAGAAGGAAAATATTTAAAATTCACTAATGAAGTAGACCAAATAAGTTTTAGTGGTGATTTTGCAAGAGAAACAGAACAAGAAGTTATATATGTTACTGAAAGATGCGTATTTAAACTATTGCCTGAAGGGTTAACACTTACAGAAGTAGCTCCAGGAATTTCTATAGAGGAAGATATTCTAGAGAAAATGCCATTTAGACCAATAATTTCAGATAATATTAAAACTATGGATATTAGTTGTTTTGGTGAATAGAATTATTAAAATAGCAGATTTTTTCTTATATAATAAATAGGGTATGCTCAATTTTAAAATGGTACCTATGTCAAGGACAATTTAAAAAGGGTGTTAAGATGCTAAGAGATGATTTCTGTATTGTACAGGAGTCATCTTGTTTAGGTTCCATTGATATCTATAATTATTGTAATATCTTA
>NZ_BAABMF010000045.1:0-8662 GCF_050402865.1 Clostridium sediminicola | reverse complement strand
TCTGGTGATTATAGCTTGAAGGTAACACCCGTTCCCATTCCGAACACGAAGGTTAAGCTTCAACACGCTGATGGTACTGCACGGGAGACTGTGTGGGAGAGTAGGACGTTGCCAGGTAATAAGGCTCCTTGGTCAAGCGGTTAAGACATCGCCCTTTCACGGCGGTAACAGGGGTTCGATTCCCCTAGGAGTCACCATAAAAAAAAGAGTTCAATTAGAACTCTTTTTTTTATATTCTAATATAATTTTGATATAAGTTATCCACACTAAAATTAAAAGGTTTTAGTTTATTCATATAAATATTAACAATATAAACATTAAACTTATATTTTAAATAAATTATATCAATTACAAGCTTACTAAAAATAAAGATTAACAAAATACTTGTAATGATATACAATATGAATATAAATTAAAATAGAATCGAGGTAACTAATGGAATTTGAAAAACAAACAATAAGATCTAAATTTTTAAGAAGACCAAATAGATTTCAAGCATACGTAATAGTAGATAATAAAGAAATAATGGTTCATGTTCCTAATACAGGAAGATGTAAAGAAATATTAGTTCCTAATTGTGATGTTATTTTAAGAAAAGAAAGTAACCCCAAAAGAAAAACTAAATTTAGTTTAATTGCAGGATATAAAGATAAAAAACTTATAAATATCGATTCTCAGGTTCCTAATAAAGTTGTTCATGAGGCTTTATTAAAGCGAAAGATTAAAAAATTGAAACAATATTCTACTATTTATAAGGAAAAAACCTATGGAAAAAGTAGATTTGATTTTAAATTAATAAATGATAAAAATGAGACATATTATTTAGAAGTTAAAGGAGTCACTTTAGAAGAAGATAAGCATTGTATGTTTCCTGATGCACCAACAGAAAGAGGGACAAAACATATAATGGAGTTAATAGACGTAAAAAATGAAGGTATGGGAGCTGGAATAATATTTTTAATACAACTAGAAGAAGTATCTAGTTTTTCTCCAAATGAGAAAATGGATAAAAAATTTTCAGATGCTGTAAAATTAGCTGTGGAAAAAGGTGTGGATATATTTGCGTATAATTGTAAAGTAACAGAAAAATCTATTGAATTATATGAGGAAGTAAAAATTATAATCTAATGTTTAAGGAGAAAAATATGATTTTTAAGTATTGTCCTATTTGTAGTAGAAAACTAGAATTAATAGATAGTTGGGATGAAGGTGCTGTACCCTATTGTCCGACAGACGATATTTTGTACTTTGATATCCCAAAAACGATAGTTCTCATCGCTGTTATTAAAGAAAAGAAAATCTTACTATTAAAGCAGAGTTACATATATAAACACTCAAAAGTATTAATTTCAGGATACGTAACCAATGGAGAAGCATTAGAGGAAACTGCAGTTCGGGAAGTTTTAGAGGAAACAGGAATTAAAATAAAAAATCCTAAATATTTAGGTAGTTATCCGATGAAGGAGAAAGAATTTTTATTTGTTGGATTTGTAGCAGAATACGTTAATGGTAAGATTGTAGAATCAGATGAAGTAGAGCACGCAGAGTGGGTAGATTTAGAATTTGCATTACAAGAAATGAATGAAGATACCATAGGTAAAAAGGTTGTAAAAAAATTATTGGAAAGTATTGATAAATAAAAATGAATTTCACCTCTAATATATGTAAATACTATAGTTGAGGTGATTTTTATGAGAAAAAATAGAAAATTAGAAAGTGCAATAGTTGGTTATGGGAAAGAAGATGATGAGAGGAAAGCTATAAGAAAAGCATTAAGTTATTTACCTTTAGAAGGGTTTATTTCCAATGAAGATATTGTAGTAATAACAGCTAATATGGTTAATCCTAACCCTCCAGAAAAAGGTGTAGTTGTAGGGCAAGAATCTCTGAGGGAAGTAATCAGATTTTTTAAAGAAAGAACTCCTAAAAGAATTATTGTTGCAGGAGGAGCAGGAAGTACTAATACAAAAAATGTTTTACATAGTATTGGTTTTGATAAAATAATTGATGAAGAAGGTATAGAATTTTTAGATTTGAATTTTGGACCTTTTATGGAAATGAATATTGACGGTAAAATAATTCAAAAGACAAAGATAAATTCAATTATACAAGATGCTACCATTATTGTTTCATTCACGCAATTAAAGGCTCATGAAGAAGCAACAATGTCTGCTTGTATTAAAAATATTGCTTTAGCATGGCCACCTGCTGAAGTTCATGGTTATCCAAAAAAAAATTTGGGTATTCATGATGAGTTGCATGATTTTATACTATCTATGGCGAAAAATATACCAATTGACCTTTCAATTTTAAGTTTGAGTCCTTCTATGATAGGAACAGGTCCTTCAAAAGGAGTAGCTAAAAATACTAACATGGTTCTTGCTAGCCTCGATCCTGTAGCTATTGATACTATTGGTGCTAGGCTTTTAGGGTTCAGACCTCAAGCAGTAAATTATTTATTTATGTGTATAAAAGAAGGAATTGGTCAGGGAACTGTGGATAATATTGAGTTAAAAGGGGTTAACCTTGTGGATATTGAAAAAGAATTTTCTAAAGTAGTTTATGGAGAAGAATTTTCAATAGATGAGTAATAAATATGGGGGGAGATATCAAATGGAGATAGTTCCAGATAATTGTAATAGATGTACGTTATATAAAGAAAATAAGTGTGATACTAAAGTCAATGATTGTATGTGTAAAAATTGTCCTAGAAATTTAGGGAAATGTATAATTACTAGATATTGTAGAGAAACTGAATCTGTATTAACACCAGAAGAATACTAAAATATTTGAATTATTTTTTTAATTAGTGGAAGAATAAATGTAACAATGTTTATGGAGGTAAATTTATGTATACATTTAATGAACGAATTAAAAAAATAATAGCTGAAAATTGCTTTGGATATGAACCACACTCTATTCTTAACTTATATAGTATGGCAAATTTATCTCCTAGTTGTGAGAATTGTAAGAATTTCATTGAAAGTAAATGCAAGAAAGGTTTATTCGATGAAATTAGAGAAACAATAAGTAACAATTGATAATTAGGAGGTAATAGGATAATGAATATGGCAAATTTTGAACAGCTAAAAACTGTAGCAAGGAATTGTTCTAAGTACGAGATTGAAACACAAGATTTTGTCTCAAGTGTCAATCCTCAGTTACAGCAAAGTTGTACTAATTGTAAACATTTAGTAAATCAAAAATGTGAGTTAGGGTTAACCGATAAAATAGCAGCAAATTTAGATGAAAAATAGACACAAAAGAGTTATTAAATAGTTGTTTTAATAACTCTTTTGATTTTTAAAAATATGGTTCATAAATTAAGAATTTAGCATATAATATTATTGGCAAACAAATGTATAACAAATGAATATATGAATATTAAATCGAATTGAGTGCATATACAAAAAAAATTACTTTCAAGAACGAAAACAATAGAAAATAAATTAGATTGTATATGATGTAAATTTTACTTTGAAGGTGCGGTTTTAAAGATAAATAATAAATTAACTTAATTTATATAAGTATAATTTAAGTTAAAGTAATTTATCAAGAATATTAGTAAATATATAAATTTATAATCAATAAGAAATATTATTTATAAAATTACGATCAGATGAAGTAAACGGAATAGGGCGGAATAAAATTATTTATTAAGAAAAAGCTGGATTAAAATAGAAAATAATTTCTATTTTAAAATAGCTTTTTTTTATACATAAAAATAATAATATATACAAAAATATAGCAAGTTTATGAAAGTATTCACCTTTAGGAAGAAAAAATATATATTTATGTAATTTGTTTGGTATAATATATTAATGAAATTATATAATTCATTATCATTTGTGATTTTACTATTAATACTGATAAAATAGATAAGGAGACTAAATATGACTACTTGGTTACAAAGATCAGAAGCTTTATTAGGTAAAAATAGTGTGCAAAACTTAAAAAACAAGAAAGTTGTTATTTTGGGGATTGGAGGAGTTGGTAGCTTTACTGCTGAAGCAATAGCAAGAAGTGGAATAGGAAAAATATATGTTGTGGATAAAGATATAGTTGACATTACAAATATAAATAGGCAATTGATTGCTACTACAAAAACCATTGGCTTAGATAAAGTTAAAATAGTAAAGGATAGAATTTTAGAAATTAATCCTTTATGCGAAGTAAAGGTATTTAAAACTTTTGTAAATATGGATAACTTTGAGGATATAATTGGAAGAGATGTTGATTATGTTATTGATGCTATAGATACAATTACATCAAAAATTGAATTAGCTGTATGGTGTAATTCAAATAACATTAATCTAATAAGTTGTATGGGTGCTGGAAATAAAATTGATCCAACAAAATTTGAAGTTGATGATATATTTAAAACAAGTATATGTCCTTTAGCAAAAGTTATGAGGAAAGAGTTGAAGAAAAGAAACATAAAAAAACTTAAGGTAGTGTATTCAAAAGAATTACCACAAAAGCCAATTTGGGAAAATGAAGAGATAGGAGATTATAATAAAAAAAATAAGGATACTCCAGCTAGTGTATCTTTTGTACCATCAGTAGCTGGACTTATTATGGCAGGCGAAGTAATTAAAGATTTAGCTGGATATTAATTAATTTGGATTTTGGTTAAGGAGATATGAAAATGAACAACCGATCAAAAGCACAAGTAAAGATTGAAAAAGCAAATGTTAATGAATTTATTATAAAAGATGTTTATGGAATATCCATAGGAAGATTTAATTTTCTAGAGATAAATGAAAACAATAAATTTGCATTGTTTAGAGTTAGTTTTTATAAAGACGATATAGAATTTGATTTAGAGTATAAAAAATCCCTTGAGATAATAATTGAATCATTAAATAAAAATAAAGGTATAACTAAAATAAGTACAGTAGCTCATGAAGATATAAATTATAAAATATTTGGTCAATTAGGTTTTAAATTAGAAGGAATTATGTACAATTCCGTAAATAATTCTGAAAGACAAAATAGTGAGATTATTTTTGGACTAGATTATGAGGAATATAAAAAAGTTGAGTGTTTAAATGTTTTTAGATTAAGGGGAAAAAGAATTGAACTTAAAGTTTTAACACCAGAAGACACTGAGGATGTATTAAAGTATTATGTAAGAAATAAAAAACATCTAGAACCTTATGAACCTGACAGAGAAGAGAATTACTATACTAAAAAAGTACAAAATGAGTATTTGATTGAAGGGTATAAACAATTTCTAAATAATGAAAGTGTAAGTTTTGGAATCTACTTAAATAAAGATATGGTAGGAAAAATAAAAATTTCAAATATAGTCTTAGGTGTTTTTAAAAATGCTTTTATAGGGTATTCGATAGACGAAAAATTTCAAGGTAACGGATATATGAAAGAAGCAGTTAAAATGGTTATTGATTATGCATTTAATGATTTAGGACTTCATAGAGTTGAAGCTTCTACACTAGTAGAAAATGAAAAATCGCAGAGAGTATTAATGGGTTGTGGATTTAAGGAAATTGGGATAAGTAAAAATTATTTATTTATCAATGGTAAATGGAGAGACCATAAAATTTTTTATATAGTTAATGAAAACAGCGATTTTAGAAATTAACATATATATGGAGGTAAATTAATGAAAATATTTAAAGTTATAATAATATCATTATGTTTTATTTTTGTACTAGCTTCTTGTGGAAAAGGAAATTTAACTAATATATCTACAAATATTAATACTAGTAATAATACAATAAAAAATACTGATACAAAAATAAATAATAAAAGTAAAAATGACTTAGTTGATAATATAAAAAAAGAAAGCAAGGCAGAGGATGGTAATAAAATTATTGAAAATAATGAATTAAACATTAGTAAAGAAAATGATATAAAAGAAACTGAAGACGAAGAAGAGACTAAAGAGGAAAAAAACAAAGAGAATGTAGAAGTAGAGAATAAAAAAAATACAGAAGTAGTGAATAAAGAAGTTGATACTAACGTTAGAGCTAATACAGAAACAACTATTGTTAAATCAGAATATAAGTTAAAAAATAACACCATAGTTATAGATCCAGGGCATGCTACAAAAGGTGATTTATCAATGGAACCTATTGGACCTGGAGATACAAAAAAGAAATATAAACAAACAGGAGGAGCATTTGGATATAAAACGGGCATACCAGAATATGAAGTTAATATGCAAGTTGCTCAAAAGTTAAGAAGCTACTTAACTGAAAATGGATATAATGTTGTAATGACTAAAACAGCAAATGAGGAAATTATGGCAAATTCAGAACGAGCTAAGGTTGGAAATGAATCAAATGCAGGGCTAGTAATAAGAATTCATGCAGATTCAAGTACTAACCATAAAGCCAAAGGAGCATCTATGCTTATACCTGCTAATAATAAATACTGTGAAAATTTTTATCAAGAAAGTAAAGCTTTTGGTAAAACTATATTAGATACAGTAACAAATGAAGTAGGTATCAAGAATAGAGGATTAATAGAAAGAAGTGATATTTCAGGTTTCAACTGGTCTACTGTACCAGTTATTTTGATTGAGGTTGGTTTTTTATCTAATGAGGAAGAAGAGTTGCTCTTATCATCGGATTCTTATCAAGATAAGATAGCTAAGGCAATAGTACATGGACTTGATCAATTAAAATAGATAATTTTCTTATTGATAATAGTGATATTTCCAAGGAAATAAAATATTAATAATGTATATTTCATTAAAAAAAGCTGTGCACATATAGGGGGGAGTTGCTGCACAGCTTTTTTTTTAATACTATCAATTAGTATTACCATAAATTCTGATTATATACTTTCATTAGGATAAAAAAGTATAAAATATTATTTTAATGAAAGTTAAAACATAATGTATAATTAAAGTATGTTGTTAACTCAAAATTTTAGGAGGATAAAATGGAAAAATATAAAATATATTTTATGTTATTTAGTGCAATATATCTTATTGCTTTTGGAGTTTTTATGAAAAAAAGCAGTAGTTCAAAATTAAGTAAAGTTATTGCTAACTATACTTTTATTTTTGGATTATTTTCTTTTATAAGTGGGATTATAAGTTATATAAATAATGGAATAGGTTATATATTATATAATATTTTTATAATAATATTATTAGTTACTTTTATAATAATATTGTTTACAAATTTGATAGTTAAAAAAGACAGAAGATAAAGTTAAAATACTTATACTTTTATATAAATCTTAATTTGGGATTTTTTAGTCTTTAATCATAGAAAAAGATATTCAGATATAGTAAAATATATTTACTAATACATATTAATATAAATTTCGCATAAGGATGTGAAAAAATGAGACTTAGAAAAGTAGTAATTATTATATTGATGATTCTTCTTTCAATAAATCTGAATGCATGCAAAAAATATAAAGCTGAGTTACAAACATATACAATAGATCAAGCTGAAGAAGAAAATATTGAAGGAATTAATGATATTCTTATAGATGCTCATTATTTAGATATAAATTTAGTTAAAACAGAAGGCGATAAGGTAAAATATAATTTATATGGAAAAGTTGAGTTAAAAGGTAAGAATTTAAACAAAGAGAATAATAATTATATCAAAATTAAAAGTTATTCAAGTAAGGACAAGCTTTTTTTAAAATTTAACAAAGACAATTCTTTTCAAGAATATAACAATAGAAATAGTCTTACTTTAGATATATATATACCAACAGAGTATTTAAATGATATTTCAATTATTTCATCATCTTCAAATTTAAAGATTTCTAATTTAAACTTAAATAAATTAGAAATAAAATGTAATTCTTCAAATATAGAAATAGAAAATAGTAATTTAAAAGAATTTGAGGGTATTTTTGATGCTGCGGTTTTCTCTGCTAAAAAGTTAGATGCAAAAAAATCATTTATCGAAATGACTGAAGGAAGAGTTGATTTTAAGGAATATGTAGGAAATATAGAGATTTATTCAAAAGAAGCAGAGGTCGATATAGAATATATTGAGTTTAAAAATAATATAGATATTCGTAATGAAAAGGGTAGTGTTAATATAGCTTTACCTGAAAGCTCTATTTTTGCTTTAGATGCTAGAACGAATGAAGGTTATGTAAGATGTGAATTTCCAATACCTAAAAATGAAATATCAAGTGACAAAGGATTAAAGGGTGTACTAAGAAGTGATGAATATAGTATTTTTGTTAAGAATAGTAAAGGAAATATTAGAATAAAAAAATTAGCTGAATAAGCTATTTTTTTTATTCTAATATTTATTATTAATGAGTTTAGTTTATTTTTGACGGGTTACCCAGCTAATAATTCTATATTATATCCATATAATATAGAATTATTACTAGAATCAAAGATTATAAAAAGTAAACCTATCCTAGTGTATCAGTATATGAATAATTAAGAAAAAACTAGAAAAATAGAGAATAATAAATTTAATTATGTGTAATAAGACTAATATAAAAACATACTAACAATAAATTTGATAAGATATTCCTTGTCGCCAAGAGAAACCGAGAAAACGGTCGAAAGAAAAAATAAAAAACTCTTGACAACAAGAAATAAAAGTGTTAAACTAAATTAGCTGTCGAAAAAACAGCAAAACAGTTTAACAGATTTGATCTTTGAAAATTAAACAGAGAATGATAATAAATGCCAGTCAATGAA
>NZ_BAABMF010000044.1:0-8894 GCF_050402865.1 Clostridium sediminicola | reverse complement strand
TTTCTTAAGACCACAAGGAAGATTCAAACATCTATTCAAAAAAGGTAATGAACATCTAATTGCAGAAATGCAAGCTGAAGTTGACAGAAGATGGGAAGAACTATTAGTTAGATGTGGTGAAAAATAAACGTTAAAACCCCTTAATCGGGGTTTTTTATTTTACATGTAAATATATTGTAAATAAAAGCTTATAGCACGCTATATCGATGACTGTTGTGAAAATGTATGGTACAATTATCTGAGGGCTAGAAGTATACAACCTATAGCTAGTAATATTATATTTGGGGGAAAGCAATGGATGCTAAAAAGAGCGTTTCGGGAGATAATAGAGTTTTATTTTTAGATAAGATAGGGTATGGAGTTGGTAATTTTGGATTTGGTGTTGTATCTCAATTGATTTCCTCATATTTGGTTTTTTATTCAACAGCAATACTAAATATTCCTGGAGGACTTATTGGTATTGCAATAAGTATTAGTGTAGTATGGGATTCTATAAGTGATCCTTTAATGGGGTATATATCTGATAAAACAAACATTAAAGGTCTTGGTCGAAGACATCTTTATATTATCATTGGTACAATTGCAACGGCAGTTTTTAATATTCTCTTATGGATGATAGATCCATCTCTTTCAACTAATATAAAGTTCTTTTGGATATTGGTGGACATACTTATTTTAAAGAGTTTTATGACAGTATACGCAACACCATATACTGCTTTGGGAGCAGAATTATCAAATGATTATGATGAAAGAACGTCCATTCAATCAATAAAGATGAGCTTTTTTATGTTAGGGATTGCTTTTGCTACAGCAGTATCAATGGTTTTATTTTTCCGCCCAACTGAAAGTTTTCCTATAGGACAATTGAATCCAGAAGCTTATAAAAATATGGCAATTGTATCATCTATACTAATGGTGTTTTTTGGATTAGTATGTTTCTATTCGACAAAAAAATATATCAAAGTTTTACCTAAAAGTAATAAAAATGATAAAAGTGAAAATGCGCTAAAAAGCCTTTTTAATGCATTGAAAAACGAAGATTATAGGGTTGTTGTAATTGGATATTTATTTACCAATATTTCTTCTGCTATTCTTGGATCTGTGGGACTTCATGTCTTTACTTATACATTTTTAATGGGAAACTATAAGATAGCAATTATTTTAGGTATACAATTAGGTATGGGTATTATAAGTCAGCCATTTTGGCTCTGGTTTTCTAAGAAAAAAGATAAAAAACCAGCAGTAATCTTAGGATTAGTTTTATCAATAATTGCAAGTAGTTATTTTGTTATAATGGTATTTTTAAAAGAAATTGTCAGAGTGAATTTTACTTATTTGATTCCCTTTGCTCTGATTGGTGGATTTGGTACAGGTGGATTATTTACCTTGCCACTATCTATGATTGCAGATACAACTGATGAAGAAGAGTTAAATACAGGAAGAAGAATAGAAGGGGTATATTATGGAGGTATGACTTTGGGATATAAACTTTCTCAAGCAGTAGCAATATTTATTTTAGGAATGATATTGGATATTGTTAATTTTGATTCAAGTTTAGAAATTCAATCAGATTTTACAGCAATGGTGTTAGGTTTGATTTTAGGAATTGGTTGCATAATAAGCTTTTTACTTGCTGCAATGTCTTATAGAAAATACTCTATCACAAAAGAAAAAATGAAAATAATTCAAGAAGATATTGTTATAGCAAGGCAGCAAAATTTAATTCTAGAATATGATGAATAGAAAAAGTGCGGTAGTATTCCGCACTTTTATTTTTTTAAGGCATTTTTTGTGACAATAATATCAGATATTTCTAATTGTTTTTGATATTCTTCAATTTCAGATTTATAATCATCTATATTCAATTCTTCACCAGTTTCAATATCATAAACTTTCTTTTTATCACTAAAATAGTAGTATTCATCAGAAATGATTGAGCCATTTCTGAGCACAACATAACCTTTATTTGTGTTTAATATATCTTTCCCCAAGGCATAATCAGGCCTCATACCTAATAGATTAGCTACTGTTGGCATAATATCAATTTGTCCAGCTGTCGTATGGATTATATCGCCTTGTCTAACACCTGGATAGCGAAGTATGAAAGGAACTTTTTGTAGTTTAATCCACTCAGTATCAGAATTTTCAATATCCAAGTATTCTAATAAGTCAGTTTTCTTATTTATTGGAACTGCAAAGTGGTCACCATAAATGGCAATTACTGAATTATCATATAAGCCACGGGATTTCAGTTCCTCAATAAAAATGCCTAAAGTAATATCTGCGTAATGTGCAGCTTTTATATAATCTCCAATAAATTCTTCTTTATATTCACCAACATCAAATGTATCATTTTCAAATTTATAATCTCTAAATGTATCAAATGGATAATGAGTAGTTAATGTGATTAAGAAGTTATAAAAAGGATCTTTGGTGTTGATTTTATCAAAAGTCTGTTTAAAGAAAGATGAATCGCTAAGGGCAGTGCCATCCCAACCAAGTAAATCATCCATCTCATAACAACTAGAATCTATGAATTTATCAAACATCAAGTTTTCATACATTTGTCTTCTATTCCAGAATATAGATGAATAAGCATGTGATACATATGCATTATAGCCATTTGATTTTACTAACTTAGCTAAAGAAGGATAAGTATTTTCTGGATATCTATAATATACTGATCCTGCTTCAAGTGGGTATAAAGATGTATTGCAAAGGAATTCAGCATCAGAAGTACTACCATCTTCAATTTGGTAATAAAAGTTATCAAAGTATGCACTTTCTTTAATAAGCGCATTCATATTAGGTGTGATTTCTTCACCGTTAATTTTTCTGCCTATAACAAATTCTTGTAAGGCTTCAACTTGTACAATAATTAAGTTCTTATTTTTAGCAATTCCTGTGAAGGAATTATTAACTGAGTTATTGTTACTAATATAAGTGTTAACTGTTTGAACATCACTTTTAGTAAGAGCAGATTGTGTGAGTTTATCCGAAAAAAATTGTTTTACATCATTATAATGACCATAAAATATGCCCATATTTCTTGTAACATATCTTGATGTATCAGCTTTCTTATTTATATCAGCATAAGTAAAGCTAATTAAAAATAGGCTTAGTGAAAGAAAGGCTAAAAGTATTGAATATGCTACAGACTTTTTTGTGGTAAATTTATATAAATTTTTTTTAGATAGTTTGTTTGAAAAATAAATTAAAAACGGTAAATCTATTAAATATATAATGTCAGTAAATTTAAATAAGCCAAAGATAGAATTATTTACATTGGATATTAACTTTAAATCAAAACTAGAAAAAGCTGGTATGCTTAAGAGCTTTCTATAATATCTAAAAAAGTTAGTATCTACTAAAAGTAGAATAGAAATTATTATAGACCAAAAAAGAAGCCTATTATTTAATTTTTTCCTAGTAATTAGTAAAATAATCGATAACAATAAAAATAATGAACTAAGTGTTCCAGTTATCATTATAAAATTAGATTTACTAAATAAAGGAAAATTGTTAAGTCCAGTAGTAAAGTGAAAATATATACATTTTAATAAAATAGTTAATATGAAAAAATGTACAATTGAATACTTTGGTTTTTTAATAGTTGCTGAAATATTTAATTCTAATTTATCTTCCATAAAATCACCTTTCAAACCTAAAAATTTGTTAACTTACATTTTCTACATTATTAATTATAAATTTTGAAATCTTTTCGGATACTTTCAAATCTCTATAATTAAGTTGATTTTTTCGTATTTCTTTTAATTTAAGATAATCATCTTGAGTTAAATCTTTAATTATTTTAGGTAACTGTTTATAATTATCACAGTATACGCCTAAGTTATTATTTACCACAAAATCAGGGTTTTCTTTTTCTTGCCCTGGAAAAGCACCGGAAACAATGATTGGGATACAACAGTTAATTCCTTCCATTAAAACGTTAGGACTTCCTCTAGCTATTAATATATCTGATGTACTCATGTATTTTTCAACATTATTTATGTAACCTAATATTTCGATATCTTCTTTATAAGTTTGTTTTAAAGTAAGATCTAGTAGTTTTTTTAATTTTTCATTTCTTCCTGTAATTATAATAACTTTACAATTAAAATTAGATAAAAGAGTTTCAGCAGTTTTCTTTACATTACCGTTACCTTCACAACCATTCATAATTAGAAAGGTTAATTTGTCATTGATATGGGAAACATTTATTTTGTCAAATTCACAAAAATTTTCTCTCACTGGTAAATTAAATAGAATGATTTTTTCTTCTGGAACACCAAAACGCATTACTCTTTCTTTTGCTTCTAAAGTAGGACATATTGTATACATAGCATTTGGATCTGACCATAAGGCAGAAATGGAGACCAAATCCGCTACTTGAGTAACCACAGGAATTTCTAAATTGCTATCTTGTAGAATTTTAATTATAGAACCAACAAAGACAGCGTGAACGGAAACAATCAAGTCAGGTTTAAATGAGTTAATAACTTCTAAAAACCTTTTTTTGATAATTTTTGCGGTAAAAGAATTTACTTTTTTATGTTTATTTGAACTTATTTTGTATAAAAAACCCCAAAGTGATTTTGCATATATAGTCATAGGGACATACATTTTTCCGGTTTTTTCTCCTAGTTTTCCAGCTAGATAAAAGCCATCTATAACTTTGATGTCGATATCTGGTGATAGAATACCAAGTTTCTTACATATAGCTTCAGTTATGCTTTTGTGTCCATGACCTGTTAAGTCGGAAGAAATAAAAAGGACTTTTCTTCCCATAGTTATAACCCCCCTAAAGAATAGATGATTTAGATAATTAATGTTATGTTTACCAAACTATTCTTATTATATCAATATAAGATGTTTTTTTTCAAGTTTTCATCAATAAGAATTATAAATGTTTTGTAAATTATCTAAAATTAAGTAATGAAAATAGATGTTATATAAAACATTTTTTATAAATATATTAAAAATATGGAAAATACATGATATAATAACCTTATACCTCATGAAAGGGTGTTTTTAATGTATATTTCGAATTTAGAGAATGTCAATTTGAAGAAAACAATGACATTATTGAAGAATTTTATTATTCTTGCAGAGTTTAGATTGATACTGAGCAATAAAAGGATAATAGTGTATGATGAGTTTCATAAAATATTTGACATGAATAAAAAACAGCTAGAATTGAGTTTAGAAGAAGCGATAAATAGACTAGTTCCTATGGAGAATAGGGAAGAAACAATGATTATATTGAATGAAATGTATAAAAAAGATAAGATTGAACCATTTGAAATAAAAGGGCTAGTATTAGGAAAAGAAGAAAAATGGGTTAAAATTATCGCTGAGTATGAGTATGATAAAAATGGTAATAAAGAAAGTATTTACGGAATAATTATCGATATATCTGAAAGCAAAGAAAAAGAAGAAAATTTAAAAAAACTTATTACTTTAAGAGAATCAGTACTACAAATAGTACATTCAGTTATGGATACTACTAACCTTTTTACACTTTTCGATATTATAGTAGATAATGCACTTAAATCTATTCCAAAAGGGGAAATGGGAAGTGTATTAATTATGGATAAATTAGGGAATCTTACTATTGCTTCATATAGAGGAAATAATAATATTACTGATAGTTTTAGGATAAACGTTAAAGATTCTTTTATTTATAGAAAAAATAATGGAGATATTGAAAAATCAGCAATGATAAATGATGTTGAAGAAATGATAGATGTCGTATCACCTGATATTATTGATGCATCAGGAGGGCTTTTAGTTGGAGCTTCTATGAGTGTTCCAATTATGGTAAAAGGAAAGGTATATGGATTTCTAAATATTGATAGTAAAGAAAAAGGTGTTTTCTCCGAAAGTGATTTAGAGTTTTTGGAGCATTTAAGTGTACAAGCAGCTATAGCTATGGAAAAACAAATGCTATACGAAAGAACTAAGAAATTATCAAGATATGATGAACTAACGGAGGTTTGTAATAGAAGATATTTTAGAAAGATTTTTCAGAATGAATTAAGTAGAGCTAAAAGGTATAAAGAAGAATTTAGTTTAGTTCTTTTAGATCTTAATGCATTTAAATGGGTAAATGATACCTATGGTCATTTAATGGGCGATAAGGTTTTAGTAAAGTTTTCAGATTTATTGAAAGATAATTTTAGAAAATCTGACACGATAGGTAGGATAGGCGGGGATGAATTTGTAATACTTGTATTACATACTAAAGAAGAAACGGTGGTACATAAGATGGAAAGGTTACTTCATAAGTGTAAAAACCAAATTATAAAGGTAGGGGATAGATCTTTCAGCTATGATTTTAGTTATGGATTATCTTGTTATCCAAGAGATGGATTGACCTATAATGCTTTAGTTGATGCAGCAGATGAAAAAATGTATGAACAAAAAAAACACATTAAAAATAACAATAAATCAAAAGAGTAAAGCTTTATATAGCCAGACAGAGTTATTATATATTAGAAGCAAATCAAATGATTTGCTTTATTGTAATGCTACTAACAGTCTCTTTAGCCTAAATATTCTGGATTTTTCTGATGTTCTGAGCGTATTGCCTTCTGTAAAATTGTAAGGCTAATATTATTTTGATTTTTGTTAAGAGTACAGGGAAATTTTGCACCACATTTTTTACATAATAGATATTCTTTTTCAGTTAGTTGTTCTCGGTTTTCAAAAGAGTATGGTACTTCGTCTACATTTTTAGTTATTGGTTCAGTCTTTGGGGAATTAATGTCATAAGTATATATGTATGTTGCTTCACGTTTAATTTGAAAAAAAGTGTTATTACAGTTTGGACATGTTATAGAAGTGTTGATATTAATGCTCATAAATACAAATCCTCTCTTTATTGAGTATATTATAATTAAAACGATGTATAAGCTTGAAATGTTATTCTTTTATAAAACATAATATTATTTTGTTTTATTTTTATAATTTTATACCTTTTATATATACAAATAACTCTAACTATTAACTTAATATTATCAGAAATAAAATTCTGTGATATAATATTTCCTTGAGTGTGATAAAATGAATATTATTTGGGAGGTATTTGCGTTATGGAATTTAAGGAAGTAATAGAAAGAATAAATTATTTATATAATAAAAGCAAAAACGAAGAATTAACGAATGAAGAAAAAGTTGAACAGAAGGAATTAAGAGAATATTATATTAAAGTTTTTAAAAGTAATTTTAGAAATGAAATAAGTAAGGTGAAGAAAGTAAATTAAAAATTTTTAAATTAAGGAACTGTATTTAAATTGGAGGTATAATTATGGAGTATAAAGAAGTGGATACAGAAGAGGAAAAAGTTAAAAGGCATAGTAAAGTCGGAATATCATCTTTTGTAAGTGGAATTCTTGCAATAACTTTATTTTTATCCATTTCCACATTGCCTCTAGATGAAACTAATTCTGAGTTAGTGATTGGTATTATAGCCATATTTTCAGTGCTAATAGCTATGGTAGGAACAATATTGGGCATAATAGGAATTTTAAATAAGAAAAAGAAAAGAATCTTTGCTATTATTGGTGTAATACTTAACTTAATGTTAGTTTTATTTTTTATCGTATTGATGATATCAGGTTGATGAAATTAATAGAAACTTGTAATTTTAAAGAAAAAAATTATAAAAGTAAGGTGGCGGTATTTTGAATTACAATATTAATAAAGATTATATTACAAAAATTTTAGAAGATATTTTGAATACAGCAAGCCCAAGTGGATTTTGCCATGAGATAATGAATAAAATTGAGAAATATGTTAAGGAATTTGGATTTGAATTTGAAAAAACCAATAAAGGATGTGGCATCATAACTTTACCGGGTGGAAATAGTGACTACGTTATTGGTTTATCAGCACACGTAGATACCTTAGGAGCTATGGTTAGAGCAGTGAAAAATGATGGCAAGATTCGATTTACTACAATAGGTGGATATATGATGAGTACTGTTGAAGGTGAATACTGTACTATTCACACAAGAGATGGTAAAAGGTATTCGGGAACAGTTTTGACTACGCAACCTTCTGTTCATGTTTATAGTGAAGCAAGAAAGCAGGAAAGAAAAGAAGAAAACATGGAAATAAGAATTGATGAATTGGTAAACTCTAAAGAAGATGTTATAACATTAGGAATTGAAGCAGGAGATTTTATTTCATTTGATTCTAGAACATCAATTTTAGAAAACGGATTCATTAAATCAAGACATTTAGATGATAAAGCAGGTATAGGTGTATTATTTGGATTTATGGAATACATAAATAGAGAAAAAATTAAATTAAAAAATACAGTAAAAATTGTGATTTCTGTTTATGAAGAAGTAGGGCATGGAGCTTCGTATATTCCACAGGATATTGATGAGTTTATTGCTATTGATATGGGTGCTATGGGTGAAGACTTAAGTTGTACAGAACAACAAGTTTCCATTTGTGCAAAAGATTCTTCAGGACCTTATGACTACCATATGGTTTCAAGGTTTATTGAGATTGCTAAAGAAAATGAACTCAATTATGCAGTAGATATTTATCCTTTTTATGGTTCTGATGTATCAGCTGCTTTGCGTGGAGGAAACAATATTAAAGGAGCTTTAATTGGTCCAGGAGTACACGCTTCACATGGTATGGAAAGAACTCATATTGATGGGATAATTAATACCGTAGGATTATTGATAGGATATACAGTTTAAATATTATTAATAAGAAATAAAAAAACTCCAGTCGGGGTTTTTTTTAATGTATAGACCAGTTATAAAAAGTCAATAATTTTTTTCGAAAAATTTATTTTAAAAAATGGTACACTTAATAAACCATCATTTTTAAACAAACAATGGACAAAGATTAGTTTGGTAATGTACGTTAAA
>NZ_BAABMF010000043.1:0-10896 GCF_050402865.1 Clostridium sediminicola | reverse complement strand
TTAGTTTCATTTAACATATTGTTACCCTCCTATGTTTTTTATGGTAATTCTCTTACCGCCATATAATTTATAAAAGCAACAATTATGCCAACTAAAATAATAGTAATATAGTCGTAATTCTAAATAGGTTTTCATATCTTTTTTATGTTTTTACCAATTATTGTATTTATTTATTCTCATTACCGGGAATTTTTTCCCATTATTTTCCCTGTAATGAGAATTTCCCAATTATTTTTGTAAATAAGATCTTAAGAAGTAATTAATTTATACTATTATTCTATTTTTATTTACTTGGCTTTCACCTACTACATATGACCAACTTATCATTAGTCTTCGTAAGATAGACTTTCTACTACCAAAAATAATAATACTTTTTAAGTTGTTTTAGCCTGCCTTTTATGCTAAACTATGTTTGTGTATGTATAATTTTACACCACCTCTAAATATAGGGAGGAATCTTCATGGATACTTTTGAAAAAAAAACCAATATTACATTTGATTCTATTATAGAAGCTTCTTTGCGTAGAAGTAGAGAATATGGAATTAACGCCGAAAATCCTGAAATAAAAATATTGACTGGAGAATCTTTAGAAACTAAATTGGAACAAAACTCTGAACTTTTAAAGTTTGGAGAGCCAATTATTAATAAATTATTTGAATTAGTCAAAGGTACTCAATATGTCATTTCACTACATGACAAAGAAGGATATGTTTTATATATTGTGGGTGTTGATCCTAAAAAAGCTTATGAAGATTATTCTTTTACTATAGGTTCAAAATGGAGCGAAGATGTAGTGGGTACTTCCGGCTCCGGTCTAGCACTCATGCTAGATACTCCAATACAAGTTGTTGCTGAAGAACACTACTGTAAAAAACAATGGAACGCAACATGTTCAGCCGCCCCAATCCATGACAACAACGGCAATCTAATCGGATGTATTAATATGAGCGGTGAATTTGTTAAAAGCCATGAGCACACCTTAGGAATGGTTGCTTCTGCTGCTTTTTCCATTGAAAAACAAATTTCACTGTCACATTCTTATGAGCTTATAACCAATACACTTAACACTATTTCTGAAGGAATGATTGTATTGGATGAAAATCTTATAATAAAAAGTATGAGTAAATCTGCAATGCGAATATTAAATTTAAATAATAATGAAATTTACAAAAATAGCATTACTAATCTTTTTAATCCGCCTAATTTTTATGAAAATATTTTCAAAATAAAGCGTCCTTTTTCTTATCTGGAATATGAATTAAAGTTAAATAATAAAGTTTTTCCTCTAAATATATCTATTACACCTATGGAGGTAAAAAATAAGGTTATTGGAGCAATTATTCTATTCAGAGAATCAAAGGCTATAAATCATGTAGCAAACATGATTTCAGGAAATCAGTCTAGGTATACATTTAGAGATATCATTACAAGTGATGATAAAATCAAAGATATAATTACTATAATGAAACAGATATCTACCTTTAATTGTAGTGTCTTAATTGAAGGGGAAAGTGGTACTGGAAAGGAGTTATTTGCTCATTCTATTCATAGTGAAAGTAACAGAAGAAAAGGACCTTTTATTGCTGTTAACTGCGCTTCACTTCCTCAATCATTGGTGGAAAGTGAACTATTTGGCTATGAAAAAGGAGCATTTACTGGAGCACTTAATTCCGGAAACCCTGGAAAATTTGAATTAGCAAATGGTGGAACTATTTTTTTAGATGAAATTGGTGAATTACCTTTAGATATTCAGGCAAAATTATTACGTGTTTTAGATACTCATCGTGCTTTACGTATAGGTGGTAAAACAGAAAAAGAACTGGACATCCGAGTAATTGCTGCAACCAATCGTAATTTAGAGGAAGAGGTTAAAAATAACAATTTTAGAGAAGATTTGTATTATCGTATAAATGTTTTAAAATTCAAAATCCCCCCATTAAGGGACCGCCATAAGGATGTTATCAAATTATCTCACTTTTTCTTAAACAAAATAACATCACAGCCATACATCCCCGATAAAGTTTTTTCCTCTGAATTTCTTATTGCACTAACAAATTATACTTGGCCAGGAAATGTGCGGGAGTTACAAAATGTTATTTCTCGTGCTTACTATACCTGTAAGGATTATACTATCACTTGTGATAATCTCCCAGAGAATATTTCAAGATATTCTTCTGACCAACATAGTACAGAAGAAACTTTACCTATTCAGCCATTAGCAATTCATAAAGATATCACTACTTCTATAAATGAACTAGAAAAAGAACTGATTGAAAATGCATTAAAAAAACATAATGGGCACATCATTAATGCAGGAAAAAGTATTAATATGAGCAAATCATCAATTTATAGAAAAATAAAAAAATATAATATTAAAACTAATTATTCATAACAAACACTTTCCAAATATCACTGCTTTATTCTGTTTTTATTTTACTAACTTTTCTACGAATCAAGAATCTAATTTTCCTTGCTTCAGATCAGATTTCCGATGCACACAGCCCATTTTCAGCTATTTGCATCGGAGAATCAATCACTCTTGTAAGCATCATGAAATGAGTTTTCACTTTTGATTGTATACATTCTAATCATTGAACATTATAATAGGGCCTTTTTGCAATTCCATCACTTTAGAAGCTGGTAATCCGTTTTCAATCAGTTGAACCATAGCTTTCATATAGCGATGAATATAAGTGTAGTATTTCTTATATCCTTCACATAAATAATTTGTTGCAAAGTTATCTCCTTGATATTGTACAAAACGATGTTTTGGACATCCTCCTCTACACGCAAATAATACTTCGCAATTTCTGCACTTTTGGGAAAGCTTCTTATTTTTCACTTCACCAAATTCCATCTGCTGCTTTGATTTTACCAACTGCATAGGATCATCTATCAATATATTTCCTAACCGGTAAGATGGATACATAAAATGATCACAACTATAAATATCTCCATTATGCTCAATAATCACACTTTCTCCACATTTTTCAGCGTAAGTGCACATAGTTGCCCCAAGTCCCATCCATGCAGGCAAAACAACTTCAATATTACTAATAAATATTTTTCCTACGTCATTTTTCACCCATTGGTCAAAAACTTCAACCAAAAACTCACCATAAGCAATTGGCTCTACTGAAAAAGAAGTAACTACCTCAGACAATTTACCTTCTCCCGCAACTGGAGGCAATGCATAATTTAGGTTCATCTTCATAGCCTGTTCATCTGGAACCCGTTCTACCAAAGGGGTAAACTGTATATGCCGTACCCCCATTTGCTTGAAAAACTGATAAATACGCTTTCCATAGCGCGCACTTTCTTTGGTAACACACATTAAAACATTAAACTCAATCTGATATTTTTTCAGCAGCTTAATGCCTGCCACCACTTCATAAAAAGTAGACTTCGCCTGACGATTTACACGATATTTATCATGGAAAAATACTGGTCCGTCCAAGCTAATTCCCACCAGAAAACCATTTTCTTTTAGAAATGCACACCACTCATCGTCTAACAATGTTCCGTTTGTTTGAATAGAATTGATAATTTTTTTTTCGCCAGCATACTTCTTTTGTAAGTTAATAGCTTTTTTATAATAATCAAGCCCTGCCAGCATAGGTTCTCCACCTTGCCATACAAAAGATATTTCTGGAATAGACTGGCTATTAATATATTTTTTTATATATGCTTCCAGCACTTCATCATTCATAAGGAACTTTTCGTTCTGATCGAACAATTCATGCTTTTCCAAATAAAAACAATATTTACAATTTAAATTACATATAGGTCCCATAGGCTTAGCCATCATATGAAAACCTCTTTGACCCGTCATTTTCATTCTTCCACTCCTTTATCATAGTGAAGAGACATTCATAAAATCACTTTGATAGCACCACTTAGGAATCTAAATCTCTCCATTCGGCTCAATCAAAAACGGCGTTCTACAGAAATTATACTCATAGAACAATTTATTTCTTTATTCAATGGATACGTTTACTTGTACCAATCGTCACCAATATTGATATGGACATCGCCAAGTTTACCATTGAACTTAAATTCATCTGTATAATCATCACTTACCTTAGACCCTATATCTTCTCCAAAGCTGATATAGTCATAAGAGAACAACAGTGGTAAATGTCTGATATCATCCCTTGCAACTTCCTTACCGTTCAGCTTTAGGATCGCTGTACCATTAGCTAAGCCCTTTTTCTGATACTCTACTTCAATATCATTCTTGCCTTTAACTAATGGCTTAGAAGAAACCAACTTCTGAAAATCTGTACAATAGTTGTTTACATAAACCAACTTGCCATCCTTTACATAAAGCCCATAGCCACCATCAATACCGCCGTTTGCAAGGATTACCCCTTCCGGATTTGCGCCAACTTCAATAGTTGTTTTGATGATATGAGATACTGCATTAGTAGGAGCTGAAGCCATTGAGAAGAAGCTTCCATCTTCAGGGTTATAAGTATATTCCTTTGCACTCAAGGGGCTCGTAGGTGGCTTGTACCATAATATACCTATACCAGCATATCCACTGCCTTCCACCTTATGGGTCATTGCCTGTATTATTTTCAAGTACTCTGCTCTCTCTGCAGATGATGGTTTTCCTCCATTTTGTATTATATTTAGCACTTCCTTAGCAGTCTCGCCATAACGTTCTATCAGTACTTCCGGCTTTACACCATGGACAAAATCCATAACTAGGTTTTGTGAGTCTAGTACTTCCACTTCAACTGTTTCGAATTCTTTCAGCATTTCTGCCAACTTTTCAGGCATTTTTTCTGCCAGATTATACTTTTGAGTCGGATCATTTATAGCATCATACAGTTCCCATTCTCTGGTCTTTGGATTGGTTACAATCGTATAATCTTTATTGATATAGGTTCTGTCCATCATCATCATCATAGCAACTGATTCTCTTGAGTTTGTCATCGGATTGCTGGATTCAAAACTTTCCTTAAAGCTGATACCCTGCATTGGCTCCTGCTTTACATCATTTACTTCCTTCAATTTCTCTACCCCAACTACATCCAATATGGTTGCAGGGACATCAGAAACTGCAACCAACTCCTTGCAAAGTCTTCCTGGTTCCTTGATTCCTTCTTTCCAGCTTGCAATACAAAGTGTACGAATACCCCCGTAATGTGCAGTACCCTTATAATGTCTGAAAGGTGTGTCAGATACCATTGCCCAAGCGCTATTGTACTGAGTACCATATGCCTTGCTACCAAACTCATCGAGGTGTGCATACATATCATCAAAATCACGTTTATAAAGGTTTTCGTTGTCATGTGCAATCAGCGTTCCATCTGGGCCGGCATTGGAGTTTGCGCCGTTATCAGACACTATAACAAAGAGTGTATTGTCATACTCGTCTCTCTTTTTCAGTTCATCTAAAAACTTACCCAACTGGGCATCGGTATGCTCCAAGAAACCAGCATATACTTCCATATGCCTTGCTGCTACTTCCTTTTGTTTTTCATTAAGAGTACCCCAGCGTTCTGCCTTAAAGGTTTGTTCCGGCATCTCTGCATCTTCGGGGAAAAGACCCAGTTCCTTTTGCCTTTTAAAGATTTTTTCTCTTTCAACATCCCAACCTTCATCAAACTTACCCTTATACTTTTCAATATAATCCTTTGTTACATTGAAAGGGCCATGCATTGCACCTAAAGCTACATATGAAAAGAACGCCTCATCATCATTTGTAGAATCAATATATTCTAATGTTTTGTTAAAAATATCCGTTGTCATGTGGTAATTGGGGTCAGAAGTATCTGGCACTATAAATTTATCACCTTCGAAAATACCTCCTGGTTCAAACTGATTAGTTTGGCTTCCTACAAAGTTATAGTTCATATCGAAGCCTCTACCGGATGGCCACTGCTGTTTGTTTCCATCTGGAGTGAAGTTGTCATAAGAAGATAAATGCCACTTACCAACAGCCATGTTATTATATCCTGCTTCTGTTAAGGTGTGTGTAATAAAACCATGTTCTGGGTCAACGTTCCCCTGTATATTCGGTACCAGCGAACCTGCTGTAACATCAGAAACGCTACCCATACCAATAAAGTTAGATTCACTACCAGTCAACAGGGATGCACGGCTAGGAGAGCTCATGGGGCTTGTTATATAATTCGTGTACTGAATACCATTTTTCGCTAATTTATCCATGTTGGGTGTATTAATAGAAGAACCGTAACATCCTAAATCTCCAAAGCCAACATCATCTAAAACAATGTAAACAACATTAGGCTTTTCTCCATTTTCCCCTGTAATATTCCCAGTGGACAATGGCGAATCTGGAGAAGTTACCGGAGTTTCTTGATTGCTGCTGCATCCACTCAAAGTTGCTGCCATAGTAAGGGCAGAGCCAAATGCAACCGTCCTTTTGAATAAATTTCTTTTTTTCATACTTCTCCTCCTTTTATTTCACAAACTCTTTATTTACAATTTTGCTCTTCTATCCTAGCTATTTTTTCTACTCTTCTTTCATGCCTTCCACCTTCAAATTTTGCACCAAAGAAAGTATCTACAATATCCAAAGCAAGTCCTACACCTACTGTTCTTTGTCCTAAAACTAATATATTTGCATCATTATGTTCCCTACAAGCATGAGCACTAAAAGTATCACTGCAAAGTGCTGCTCTTATCCCAGACACTTTATTTGCAGCTATAGAAATTCCTATTCCTGTTCCACAAACAAGAATACCAAAACCCGATTTTTTGTTTTTAACATCTTCTGCTACTTTTATTGCATAATCAGGATAATCACAAGATTCTTCTGTAAATGTCCCAACATCAGTAATCTCATATCCTTTACCTTTTAAATGGTTTAATATTTGTTCTTTCAAAGGAAAACCACCATGATCACTTCCTAATGATATTTTCATAAACTCTTCCCCTTCCCTAATCATACATAGATTAAAATAATTATAAAAGTAAATTCAGCAAATCATATTCCTTATCTTTTTCAATATTTTTATTGTTTATATCGCTAAAATTTACATCTATTATCTCATTATTTCTAATTCCAACAGCTCTTCCTGAAACACCTTTTATTAATAATTCTACTGCTTTAGCCCCCATTTTGTTAGCTAATACTCTATCCAATGCAGACGGATTTCCTCCTCTTTGTACAAATCCTAAAACTGTAGTTCTTATACTTATCTGAAGTTTTTCCTCTATGTATTCTTTTAGTTCTTCTATACCATACATTCTTTCAGTTATTATTATTATATTATCAGTTTTTCCTCTACTTATATTTTCACTTAATTTTATGCAAATAGTTTCAAAATCTAATTTTCTTTCAGGAGTAGATATTATTTCTGCTCCTCCTGCTAAAGCTGAATATAAAGCTAAATCACCGCAATATCTTCCCATCACTTCTATAATAGTAGTTTTTTCGTGAGAAGAATCTGTATCCTTTATTTTACCAATACACTCTAAAACAGTATTTAAAGTTGTATCAAATCCTATACAGTAATCTGTATAAGATAAATCATTATCTATAGTTCCCGGCAATCCTATAACTTTTATTCCTAATTTGCTAAGCTTCTCAGCTCCTTGAAATGAACCATCTCCACCAATTACAATTACACTATCTATTCCGAATTTCTTTAATATTCCTAGTGCTTTCCTTCTGACCTCTTCCTCCATAAATTCTAAACATCTAGCTGTTTTAAGTATAGTTCCTCCTTTTTCTGAAATACTATCAACTATAAAATTATCTAATTTAATCAATTTCTCTTCTACTAACCCTTTATAACCATGTTTTATTCCAAAAACTTCTATATTATTGTTGTTTGCCACTTTTACTATTGCTTTTATAGCAGCATTCATTCCTGGAGCATCTCCCCCACTTGTTAAAATGCCAATTTTCATATATTCCACCTCTAGTTTTTCATAAGTTTTGAAGAAAAAAAATAATTACTAATAAACTTATCCAAAACTTGACTAACTTCAAGTATTTCATCTGTCAATAAATTTGGAAGATTTTTTTCGATTAGCTTATTCAATTCATTTTTTTTTTCGTTTATTTTAGATTTATGTATTTTTATTTCATCCATTTACATCTCCCCCTGTTATTCCTCAAATTATTCATGGATTTATATTTCAACTTTAATATAAAAAATAACATATTTTACTTTTTTTACTTATTAGGTGGAATGATATCTGTAAGCCTATGTTCTAATTTTCAACGTTCATTAGGAATTTACTTTTGTTTCATGAATAATTGATTTATATAAAGTTTGTAATGCTTGCGGTAAACTTTATTTATTAAAGTGTTTCGAGGTTGCTTTCACATAAAAATCAAAAACAACCTCGCTTATTTTTTATATTTGAAATGAATTACAAAAATTGTTTAATGAAATTTTATTTAATCTAATAATCCCAACGATACTCTAAAATATGGTTGGAATAGCACGTTGTACCTTTTCAACACGGTTATATATACCAATGAGCCCCATTGCTTTCATCATATTGCCTTTAAGTTTAAATTTACCATTTATGAGCGCTTTACTTCCATCTAATTCCTTTAAAATTACCTTTTGAAATATTTCATATGGCGCAAATGCCTTGAACTCTGCTTCAGGTTGTTCGCCTTCACCCACTTCGTAGCTTACATAAGTTGACTTTTTAATCTTAAATAGCATCCATTTACTTGTCCCATCTGGGCACCCTTCTACTACTTGCATAAATTCTGTGGTAACTCCACCTTTTTTGCAAAACTCTGCTTTAAGGGAGTCCTTCATTAGTTTTTCCCACTCAGGGCTTAAAAATTTGACTTGTTCTATCATATTCATGTCCTCCTAATATATTTATTCAATTTCCCATTTTACATATTACGGTAAAATAATACCTTTAATATAGCTTGGGTCACCACTGGCCATTAATTCAAACCCTTTACCTATATCTTCTAATGAGAATTCATGACTAATAAGTTTCTGGAGTGGTAATATACCGCTAATATAAGCATTTATACCCGCTTTGGCTGTTTTAAGATAATCTTCACAATACCAAGGATGTGTTGAATGTAAAATTGGAGAACGGAACATCAAATCATAACCAATCTGCGGATCCCACTTTTCCTCTCTGCCGTATACAGAAGGAATTAAGATTTTACCACGCCCTGCATATCCATACATATCTGCATGACGGATAATAGAGGTGGCAGTTTTTAAACCACGCAAACTACCTGTAATTTCTACAACAACATCTACACCTGCATTATTGGTAATTGCATTAATTTCTGCATCCATATCTACATTTTTAGGATTTAAAGTAACTGTAGCACCAAATTCTTTAGCAAGCTCTAGTTTGTTATCTAATACATCAATAGCAATAATATCACTTGCACCGCTATGCTTTAATCCTGCTATAGTTAGTAATCCCATCATGCCACACCCTACTACAGCTACTGTATCCCCTAATTTGGGATTTGCCACCTGTACAATATTCGAAACACAAGTAAGTGGTTCAGGTAAACAATACTTTAAATCTTTTACTGTTTTTGGTACAGGAACACACATTGCACCAATTGCCACAATATGAGAAGCAAATGCAGGGGCTATAGGTCCACCTACATAATCTCCTACTTTTAAATGAGTAACCCCACTTCCAACTTCTTCTATAATACCTACAGGCTCATGTCCTAGAGCAAGAGGATATTGTAAATCCTTAACCATAGTAAAATGACCATATTTATCATAACCCATAGCACTTTGACCATAATAAGTCGGCATATCAGAATGGCAAAGACCAATAGATACCACTTTAATAAGAACTTCATGCGGAGCAATTTTCGGAATTTCTTCCTCAACAATTTCAAACTTCATTGGCGCTGTCAAAACAGCAACTCTTCTTTTCATTTAGCATACCACCCTATATATATTTAATTTACCATATCGTGTATCCACCATCTGCAATTACATCTGAACCAGTCATATAGCTAGATAAATCGGTAGCAAGCAGTGCGATTACGCCAACAATTTCATCCAACGTACCATATCTCTGCATAGGCACTGTACTTGAAGTGAAATCCAAAAACTCTTTGGGAAGCTGATCGTGCAGACCCGAAAGGATATAGCCAGGACTGATACTATTGATGCGGATACCATGCTCTACATAGTTGATAGCTAGAGCTTTTGTCATATGTTCAACCGCCGCTTTTGTAGCAGTATAGGCAACCATGGTTAAATTATTTGCAGGAAATTTGTTGACGATGGATGCAGACATAGATGCGGTTATGATAATTGAGCCTCCATGGCCATGCTCTTTCATAATGTTTGCACCCGTTCTCGCAATCAGCAGCATACCTGTTTGATTGACGGCAAGCATTTTGTTCCATGACTCAAGGCTGATATCACAGTTGTCATCCATTGTACCAATGCCCGCGTTGCTGTGTACAATATCAATTGTGCCAAATTCTTTGACAATTTCATCATACATTTTGATGACTGAAGCTTCGTCGGAAACGTCTCCAACAATTGGTAAAACTCTTATGCCATATCTTTCAGAAATATCCTTCGCACATTCTTTGAGCTGTTGCTCCTTCGGTTGAATATCCATAATTGCAACATCGGCACCCAATTCAGCCATTGCTGCCGCAGAGGAACGTCCAATACCGCCTGCTGCACCAGTTACAAATGCCTTTTTACCTTTTAATGAAAATTTTTCTATAATGCTTGGAAGTTCACTAATTTTTAAAACTTTACCCATATCACTCACTTCCTCTAATTTTTTATCTGATAATACATAAAAATTCTACTTTCTTGCAATTGCTTTCTTTGCTTTTTTTACAATATCTTCTGCTGTTAAGTTATATTCTTGCTTCAAGAAATCTACATCGCCAACTTGTCCAAAACGATCGTTTACTGCAACTTTTT
>NZ_BAABMF010000042.1:0-14735 GCF_050402865.1 Clostridium sediminicola | reverse complement strand
GTGGGATGGAGAATGGTTCTTACGTGCATATGATGCTTTTGGAGAAAAAATTGGCTCCAAAGAATGTAATGAAGGAAAAATTTTCATCGAACCTCAGGGCTTTTGTGTTATGGCAGGCGTAGGAATCAAGGAAAATATGGCTGAAAAAGCACTAGAATCCGTTGAGAAATATCTAGATAGCAAGTATGGAGTTGTACTTTTACAGCCTGCTTATGAAAAATATTATTTAAACTTAGGAGAGATTTCTTCATATCCACCAGGATACAAAGAAAACGCAGGTATTTTTTGCCATAATAATCCATGGATTTCAATTGCTGAAACTATGATTGGTCATGGTGATAGAGCATTTGAATTATATAAGAAAATATGTCCTGCTTATCTAGAAGATATTAGCAATATTCACAGAACAGAACCTTATGTATACAGTCAAATGATTGCTGGTAAGGATGCTAAAAATTTTGGAGAAGCGAAGAATAGCTGGCTAACCGGTACCGCTGCTTGGACCTTTGTCAACGTTTCTCAGCATATTTTAGGGATTATACCTGACTTTTCAGGACTTCGCATAGACCCTTGTATTCCTGAAGGTTTCGATGAATTCACTGTCACAAGAGAATTTCGTAATGTCATTTATCACATTCATTGTACTAACCCTTCTCATGTACAAAAAGGGGTAAAAGAATTATATGTTAACAGCATAAAAGTCGAGGGTAATACCATTCCTATAGAAATGCAAAATCAATACTGTGAAGTTCTTGTTGTAATGGGATAATATACAGGTAGGGAGGATTATTATGATGCAATTTCCTAAAGACTTTATATGGGGAAGTGCTACTTCCTCTTATCAAATAGAAGGCGGATGGGATGCAGATGGAAAAGGTTCGTCCATCTGGGACGTTTTTTCACATAAGAAAGGCAACATCGAGAATGATGAGACAGGTGATATGGCTTGTGACCATTATCACAGATACCATGAAGATATTAAACTAATGAAATCCATAGGAATAAAAGCTTACCGACTTTCTATTTCATGGCCTAGAATTCTGCCCAAGGGCACTGGAGATATAAACGAAGTAGCACTTGCTTTTTATGATAATTTGATTCAAGAATTACTGAAAAATGATATTACGCCTTATATTACGTTATATCACTGGGACTTACCTCAGGCTTTACAAGAAAAAGGAGGCTGGGAATGGGAAGGAATATCTGATGCCTTTGCCTATTATGCAGGTATTGTTGCAGAACATTTTTCAGATTGTGTTACTTTTTTTGCTACTTTAAATGAGCCACAGATTACTCTTTTGCTTGGTTATCTAGAAGGCACTCATGCTCCCGGCTTTAAACTTCCAGTAAAAGATGCCGTTAAAGTTATGCACTATCTTCTACTTGCTCACGGAAAAGCGGTAAAAACTATGCGAAAAAAAGCAATTCAACCTATCAAGATAGGTGCTGTAACTACGGGAAATTTATGTTATCCATCTACAGAAACACCTACAGATATCTCCGCTGCTAGACAGGAAACATTTGCTCTTTCTTCAGATTCTTGGGCTTTTAGTCATACATGGTTTTGGGATGCTGTTATATTTGGCAAATATACCCATTGCAGTCAGTTTGCCTCACTTGAAGACTTTTCTTTCGTTAAGAAGGAAGATTGGGATGTTATAACTCAACCTTTGGATTTTATGGGCATTAATGTATATAACGGTCATGAAGTTTGCGAAAAGAACGGAGAACCATTTTATGTACCACGTATTTCAGGTTATCCAAGGACAGCTCTTGGATGGCCTGTAACAGAGCAGGTAATGGACTTTGGATTATTTTTCCTATATGAGCGATATAACCTCCCTATATATATTACAGAAAATGGTCTTGCCTGTAACGATAAAATAAATTTAGATGGAAAAGTTCACGACTCAGACCGTATTGATTTTACAAGGCGGTATCTTCTTAAAATGCATCAAAGCATACAAAGAGGAACAGATATCAGAGGATATTTTCATTGGTCTCTTATGGATAATTTCGAATGGAACAGTGGATATGGGCCTAGGTTCGGGCTTATATATATAGATTATCCTTCTCAAAAACGTATTTTAAAGGAATCTGCAGTATGGTACAAAAAGGTAATAGAGAGTAATTCTATTTCATAACCAAGTTTTATCAGTTGCTTTTCAAGCTTAACAACATTTTCTTCATGATGCAAATGCTGATCTTCTACTAAAAAATTTATATAAAGTTCATTTTTCACAGCTCTTTTTATATCTTTAACTGTCCAATAGTGACTATAATATCACTAAAATTGGTAGTTATTTACAATAAAACTAGAGTCATATATTGTTGTCCTAAAGTCACTAATTTTTACAAAAAAAAGTGACTTATCAATTCTATTTCAAAAACAAAGGTGTGCTCTAAAGCACACCTTTGTTTTTGAAATTTATAAAACCTTATACCATACATTCATACTTTCTATATTACCAGAAATATTAGTATTGTTAGTTAAAGTACCACCATACTTATAATTCAATTTTGAAAAAGTAATATTCATTCCATATGATAAAGCTCTTGCAATAGTAAATGCCACATAAAAATTTTCTCGTCGCATCTTATCTTCCATTTTACCTAGTAAAAATATACTAAACCCATTACCTCTATATTCAGGTAATGTAGCAAAATCAGTCATTTCAACACTTTTTGATGAATAATCCATTTCTGTAGATGCTAAGGATACAATTTTATTTTTATGTTTTATAGAAAAATATATTAAATTCTCATCCATGGTTTTTTGAATATATTTTTTATCATGAATAGGGAATGGATATGTTTCAAATACCTCTCTATATACTTTACATATTTGATCTATATCATTTTTATCACAAACATGAAATTGGTACTCTTCACGCAGTTCTACTCTTTCTTTTATTTTATCCTTTGAGAGAGATATATCAATGATTTTTTTCACTTTATTGCTTTCCTTTATAGTAGCTCTTTCTTTATTAAAAAACTTACTAATGAAGGCCATATCTTCAACACCATTATAAAATCCATCAATGATAGCTTCGATAATATATCCTGCCCTAACAAATTCACTTTTTAATGAATAAGGTATTTTTGCAAATATTTTAGTATAGCAATTTTCTATAGCCATTTCTTCTAAAGTATATATTATTTGGGGATAATCATCTTTATCTAGTTTCATTAAATAAATTCTATCATTGCATTTACCATGACAAATTGTGGAGTTACCTACTTTCTCAATATTATCATAATTAATCATTATCTTCTCGCCTTTGCAATCTATTATTGTTTTCTGGAATTAATGAGATTGTATCATTGGAATCCAATAAAAGTTTTTCTATACCTATAGCTTTATATTCATCAGCTTCATGTGTTTTCATTAGGAGCTTACATTCTTCACAACCTTTATTACAATCATGGTTTTTATAGTTATCCGGTTCTTTATAAGATGTAATTATCCCTTCATAGTTTCTTAGAATCACTTTATTTGGAGCAGAAGAAATAAGATAGTTTGGCATAACTCTTATCTTTCCCCCTCCACCTGGGGCATCTATTACATATGTTGGAACTGCAAAACCACTTGTATGTCCTATTAAACGTTCCATAATCTCTATACCTTTGGAAACAGGAGTTCTAAAATGAGCTAACCCTTCTGATAAATCACATTGATATAAATAATACGGACGTACTCTATTCTTAACTAATTGTTGGCAAAGTTTCTTAATAATCTCCGGACAATCATTTATTCCAGCTAGTAGAACACTTTGGTTGCCAAGAGGAATTCCCGCATCTGCGAGTTTTGCAAGTGCTTCCTTTGAAGATTTTGTAAGCTCTCTTGGATGATTAAAGTGAGTATTAACCCATATAGGATGGTGTTTTTTCAACACATTTACTAATCCATCTGTTATTCTATATGGGAGAACTACTGGAATCCTAGAGCCGATTCTGATTACTTCAACATGTGGTATTTTTCTAATTTCTGTTAATATCCAATCTAAATTTTCATCACTTAGTAAAAATGCATCTCCTCCAGATAATAAAACATCTCTAACTTCAGGAGTATTTTTTATATACTCAATTCCTTTCTTAAGTTCTTCTCTATCAGGAATTGATGCTTCATCTCCCACTTTTCTTTTTCTTGTACAGTGTCTACAATACATGGCACATACATTACTTATATGAAATAAAACTCTATCAGGATAACGATGGGTTATTCCAGGAACTGGACTATCCTTATCCTCGTGTAAAGGGTCAGTCATATCATGATTTCCAACTAGAGATTCACTTATTGAAGGAAATGCTTGTAAAAATATTGGATCTTTTTTATACTCATCTGAATCAATTAATGATAAATAGTAAGGTGTTATTGAAAGAGGAAATTTAGATGTGATTTCCTTTAACTCGTTTCTTTCTTCATCTGTAAATCTAATATCTAAAAGCCTTTCGAAGGTGCTAATCTTTGTTATAGAATTCTTAAGTTGCCATTTCCAATCTTTCCAATAGGAAAGATTCTTGTTTTTATAATTCTTTTCAAGTTCTTTTACTTTATCATCTACTAGTAATTGCATTATATTCCTCCTCGTACATATATATAGATATACTACTTCGTAGTTATATCTATATATTTCTACTTATACTTTTATTATTCTAGTTATACAAAAATTTATTCTTATTAGTAAGTTATTATTTACTTAAACATTTGAGAAAGCTTTAATTAAATAATGAACCTTTATTACATTTTACTGAAAAAAAGAAAAACAGTAAATTTGAACTGTTTTATTTGTATGCTTAATTAATTTGATTTCTTTCATCTATACTCTTACCATAAACCGAACAAATTCTCATTATAAAAACTCCTTTCTTCTCTTGATTAAATCAGACAATGAAAGGAGTAATTTTAATAATTTTTATCTTCTGTTGAAATACTAAATTATAGTTATTCCACAAAAAGTAATTTAGTTGAACTTCAACCACAATATATAGCGTCAGAACGCGTCAATCTGCGGTAGATATTGTGGTTGATTTTAGTTCAACTTACTTTTTGTGGTTTAACCAAATTATAGATACTTTTTTATTTGATCTTTTGAAAGTACTTTTCCCATCATTTTCACCTGTTCATCAACTACCAATGCTGGTGT
This sequence comes from Clostridium sediminicola, assembly GCF_050402865.1. Taxonomy (NCBI): domain Bacteria; kingdom Bacillati; phylum Bacillota; class Clostridia; order Eubacteriales; family Clostridiaceae; genus Clostridium; species Clostridium sediminicola. Next base: position 9,588 of record NZ_BAABMF010000042.1, on the reverse strand, counting down.
TCTCATTACTCCATAACTCATGATATCTTGAATATCCTGTACTTTTTCAACAGTTGCTTCAATGCCCATTTCTTTTACTGCTTCTTTAGTATTAGCCTCTAGTTTTTTACATTTCGCACATCCTGAACCTAAAATTTTAATTACCATATTATATTCCTCCTAATTATTTATTAATAAAATATTATATTTCCCACTAAAAAACCTACAATAGCTGACAAAACAACTACAATGCATACATAGGTCAATGTCTTTTTTATTCCCATTACTTTTCCAATAACAATCATATTAGGTAAACTAAGTGAAGGGCCTGCTAATAATAAAGCAAGTACAGGACCTTTATTCATCCCAAGTTCCATAAAACTATTTACAATTGGTACTTCAGTTAAAGTTGCAAAATACATGAATGCACCAAATACTCCAGCCAAAAGATTAGCACCTAGTGAATTGTTACCAACAAATTTAACCATAAAAGTTTCAGGAATAATAGCCGTTAACACTCCTGCTATAAACACTCCTATAATAAATAATGGAACTATTTTCTTTGCTAAAAACCATGTCTCATCACACCAATTTAAAAGTTCTTCTTTTTTAAAGTACAAAAATAATATACCGATTAGTATAATAAAGAAAATAATTGTGATAATTGGATGCTTTACACCTGAAATAAGTATGGCAAGCAATACTAAAAAAAATATTAAGTTTTGCCACCAAGTCCTTTCATTTTCCTCTTGTATATTAAACATATTTTCATTTGGATCAATTTCTTCACTCTTTTGATACAAAATAGACATCAATATGCCAATAATAATAGATAGTACAATTGCTGATATAACCCTAGCAAATCCTATGTCTACACCAATAAGATTAAATGTAAATATAATCGCTAAAACATTAATTGCTGGTCCTGCAAATAAAAAAGTAACTGCCGGTCCTATCCCTGCTCCTTTTTTCCTTATACTAGCAAACATAGGTAATACAGAACAGGAACAAACAGCTAGTATAGCTCCTGAAACTGAAGCGATTGTATAAGCAATAGACTTTTTAGCATTAGGACCAAAATACTTCAATACAGCACCTTTGGACATAAAAGTAGAAATTGCTCCTGAAAGAAAAAATGCTATAATAAGGGAAATAACCCTAGTGATAGTTAAGTAATCAACCAACGCTTGCCATCCTGATAATATAATATTCAATTGTCACCCTCCATTTCATTCAAAAATCTAAAAATATATAATTTTTAAATGAAATAAATCAAGTGCCACACCATCCACATGGACAATATCTTCTCATCACACCACACCTCATATACCCTATATATAATTATGAAAAATAACTCTTCACATCTATTACTTTTTTACCTCAATCATTGTTTATCTATTTTTTTTGATACAATTATTGAAATAAATTTCTTTCAATTTCATATTTTCAATATCTTTTTTTATTTGTGGGTATTTATCTATATTATTTGCAATTTCTTCTACGATGCTCTTTAAAACAGAATCTTGTAAATTTAATCTATAATAAACAAATTGCTCTTTTCTACAATCTTTTACAAATCCCATATCGCGAAGTTTTGTAAGATGTTTTGATACTTTGGGTTGAGATAATTCAAGAATTCCACATATTTGACATACAAAAAGTTCCTGATAATACAGAAGTATTATTATTCTTAAGCGAGTTTGATCGGAAAGCATTTTAAAAAATTTATTTAATTCGTCCATTCATACCCCTCTTCTCATTCTTTTATACCCATATGTGTATATGCTTATAGTAATATAGTACTATCTTTTCATTTATTTGTCAAATAAGGATTATTTAATTATTTAAAAATTATTAAAGGAGGACATTGAGGAATAGTAACCCCAAATTATAAGAATGCTCTAATAAAAAGTATTGCGTTAATTACAAATATATGTATTTAATTTAATACCAATTGATTTGGATATTATTATAAAATATAAGATTTATTATTTTATCTTTTTTGTTAATAAATCATGTTCGTTATTTTTTCTATGGCTCATGGATACACTATCTTTCTATATATAAATAACATCAACAACATTTCTTGACATATACCCTGTGAGGGTATATAATCTATTTGAATACGAGTTTCAAAGTAAATTTATAATAATTATTTGAAAAAGGAGGAATTTCTTTTGGATATATCAACAATTATTTTATATTTAACTGCAATAGTTTTAGTAATTGTTTCTTTTGCGAAAAGCCCTAAGAAAACAAAGTTAGGTCTAAAAAAGGGGTGGATGTCATTCAAGAAAATTTTACCAATATTAGTTCCACTGTTTATGATAGTAGGAGTTCTATTAACAATCATTACTCCTGAAATAATAAAAACAGTTCTAGGTGAGGATTCTGGATTCATTGGAATTATTCTAGGAGTGCTAATTGGTGCAGTAACCTTTATGCCTCCTTTTGTAGCTTATCCATTAGGTGCCGAACTAATTACCCAAGGTGCTGGATATGCTCAAATTGCAGGATTTATTTCTTCTGTAATGGCTGTTGGTTTTGTTTATATCCCTACTGAGATAAAATTCTTTGGTAAAAAATCAACATTTTTACGTAATGTATTAGGTTTTACAGCTTCATTAATTGTAGCAATTATTATATGGGTGGTGATATAACATGAAAAAACATAGTTCGCTTATAATTGCAGTTTTATTAATCTTGGGATTATTTATATATAATAGTACTTTAGGGATAAAAGCAATTGAATCTTCAGCATTTCAATTTATAAGTATGCTAAAAATTGTGCCTCCTATTTTTGTGCTAATAGGTTTAATGGATGTATGGATACCAAGAGAAACCATGATTAAATTAATGGGTGAAAAATCTGGGTTACTTGGAATAGCAATAGCATTTTTCTTCGGTGCATTTGCTGCTGGGCCATTAATAGCAGCTTTTCCTGTTGCAGTTATAATGATAAAAAAGGGTGCACGATATTCAAATGTATTACTGTTTCTTATGGTATGGGCTAGTGCAAAAATTCCTATAATATTCTATCAAATCACAACTTTAGGTTTAAAGTTCACGTTAGTAATGAATATTTCACTTTTATCAATTTATCTAATAGGCACCTTATTAATTGAAAAATTATTAACTCAAAATGAAAAAACAGAAATTGTTTTAAAAGCTAGAAGTATTGCTTAAGAATATCAAATAGATTAGATGTGGAGATAGTATTTTTTTAACTCTTAAGTAATTTTTTTCTTATCAATATCTATTCATCTTAGAATACAACAGATCTAATTTATTTCATACAAGAATTTAGATGAAATCTTATTGGTAGCTTTACCTATTTATATAACAATTTAATTAAAATTCTTTTATTTAAAAAAACATCAGATTTCTCTGATGTTTAGTTTCATGACTATATCTTTTCTAAACTTTGTTTTAAATCTTTAATAATATCTTCTGCATCTTCTAATCCTACAGACAATCTAATTAATCCATCTGTAATTTCTAGTTTTATCCTCTCTTCAGGATCTACACTTGAATGAGTCATGCTAGCTGGATGTTGTACTAGTGTATCTACATCACCTAAACTTACAGCTATTGAACAAATATTAAGACTATTTAATACTTTTTTACCTGCCTCAAATGCTGACATTCCATTGATATTTTCCTTCAATTCGAAAGACAGCATTCCTCCATAGTACCCATTCATTTGCTCTTTACATAACTCATGTTGAGGATGAGAAGTTAATCCTGGGTAATACACTGATTCTACATAAGGATGGTTTTCTAAAAACTCAGCAACTTTCGTAGCATTTTCACAATGTTTTCTCACTCTAAGACCTAATGTTTTCATTCCTCTGAGCACTAACCATGAATTAAATGGACTTGGAGGTGTACCACAAATTTGAGTAAAGCCTAAACCTTTTATTTGATCCAACACTACTTTAGATCCTGTAATAACACCACCAACTACATCGCCATGACCATTAATATATTTAGTTACACTATGAATACTAATATCAGCACCTAGTTTTAGTGGGTATTGAATTGGTGGTGGTGCAAAAGTACTATCTACTATTAATAAAGCATCAAATTCATGAGCAACTTCTGCACAAGCTTTAATATTTGTGACTTTCATTGTAGGATTTGTTGGTGTTTCAAAATATACTACTTTCGTATTTTCTTTCATTGCTTTTCGTAAATTTGCTATATCTGTAGTATCTACAAAAGATACTTCTATCCCCATTTGCGGAAGTCCCTTATGCATAAGCACAGAAGTACCGCCATATACTGTATCCCCACATACTATATGATCCCCTGTTTTTAAAAGAGTTACTAATGTGGACCCAATAGCTCCCATTCCAGATGCAGTAGCAATACATGCTTCCCCTCCTTCAATAGATGCCATTTTCTCTTCTAACTGAGCTGTAGTTGGATTTCCTCCCCTTGTGTAAACAAAGCCTTGCTCTTCGCCTCTAAATCTTGCAGCTCCTTGTTCTACACTATCAAAAACAAAAGTAGATGTTTGAAATACAGGTGTAGCCAATGCTCCTGTTGATGGATCCGGCTTTTGACCCGCATGAATGTATTGTGTATCAAATCCTACAGTTTCATAACATATTTTATCTGACATATATTGAACCCCCTCTTATAATTTTTATATATTTTATATTGTTGATTCTTTGTGTTTTTTTTGAACAAACTCTATTATAAAAGACTTGTCCACATCTTTAAATCCCAACAACAAACATTGTCTTTTCCTCTTTTGTAATCGTTTAAAATGATATTTAAATGTATTTTATCACTTGTTTCAAGTTAACTCAATACTTTTTTTGTAATATTTTGAACTTATTCTAATAATTATTTCTTCCTCTAATTATTTTCCTCAATTTGATAAATTTGATTATAAATTTACTTATAGTCAATGAAAAGACCTTATTTCTTTTCTTTTACATATAAATACATTTTTATATCTTCCATTCTTATAACTTCTTTTTCTAGTTTCATACCACATTTTAACGCTACTTTTTCTGATCCTTTGTTTTCAGTCTTTATTAGCGCGATTACTCTTGTAAGTCCTTTTGATTAAATGCATATTGAATTAATGCTTCAGCAATTTCAGTAGCAAATCCTTTTCCCCAATGTTGCTCATTAATAACATAAATTACTTCTATTTCATTTTTGCTTTCTACTTCCTTTTCAAGCAATCCACTATGACCAACTGGCTCATTTGTTATTTATCAATAAGTGTCCATAGATCGTGTTCATACCATATATTAAAGGATTGTTTCCCAAGTACTTGTATCAAAGAGCTGTGAAGTTATCAAGTTCGTCGACTACGTTTCCTCGCAAAAATCACCTGTGCTATTTAACAAAACATGAACAAATGTTAACTGGCACCAGTACTCATATTGAGGAGGGCAACCGAAAAACTCTCATCTCCTTTTATTTTATATTTAATAACTGTTTCTTCTTTATTTCAGCAATAATAAGGATGATAATAGGTAAAATCACTTGAAATGGTAATGCATAATATGGATATATATCCATATTCCATTCTCTATAATACGTTACACTATCAAATTCAAAATAAGATAAATTAATCATAAGTAAAGCAAAAGGAATCACTATAAATCTATAATCAGTATATCCAAATATTTTAGTAATTCCTTTGCAGGCAGATAACAATAATATACTGATTTTAATAAAACCTCCTAATACAAATACAACAGCTGATATTACTTCTAATCTTTGAAAGGCTCCTCCAATATTTAATCTTGTGGTAGTATTATAAGAAGGAAAGTATAACACTGAAGTAAGATCTACCCCTAAAACTAAAATGTTAGTTAAAGAAATTATAAATATTAACATTCCTCCTATTAATAAACCTAGAAAATAAATTTTATAAGAAGATTTTTTTGTTTTAAAGTTTGAAAAAACCATAGTAAATGCTATTATTTCAGCAAGAGGAATTGAAAATACTGCGAAAGCTCCTTTTATACTTGGTTTTATACCATTATATAGAACAGGTCTAATATTATTTATATCCATTGTTGGGATTAATAATAAAACTATGATTAATATAAAAAAAACAAGAATGGGGAAAAAAAACTCTGCCCATTTTCCAGCTAATTCAACTCCATTCTTTACTAGAAAAACAACTAAAAGTGTTTCTACTATCATTGGTATTAGTATAGGTGTCTCATCTAATGAAACAGTTGATATAAAGTTTCCAAAATCTCTTAAAACTATAGCTGATAAATCGAACATATATATAGTAAATAATAATATAATTCCCTTTCCAATAAACGGTCCACAACATACTTCAATAATATCAAATAAATTTTTTCCCGGAAAAAGATAATGAAGTCTTGAATAAACAATCATTAAAAGGCATGCTATAAATATTCCAATAATAATAGCTATCCATAAATCTTTTTTAGCTTCCAGTCCCATTACTAGTATTGAAGATTCTCCAATCAAATAAACAGCTATTAGTAATATTGCTTGTTTATCGGAAATAACTTTATTTTTCATGTTTTCCTCCAAATTATAGATGATCAATGTTTAAAATATTTACACCTACAAACATAGTTTAACCAATATTACACTAGTATATAATTTTAATTAGATTTAGCAAATTCAACTCTATATGTATCACTAGTACCTCTGAAGTGTAAGATTTTCCAGAACCAAGTTACATCCACGCATACATGAACCTGTTAAGTATATGATGATTCCACTCAAGATGATATAAACTTTATTAGGAAACCTTCCCTATATCGATTCGGAAGAAATGACAGCTACTCCTGAAAGATGCGACTCTTGTCAAGTAGACAGGTAATTTAATTAAAAATTTATGCACATGAAATTTCTTTCCATAAAACATTTCTGATTTTAGTATTCCCAAAAAGCCTTCCATCGGTCCATTATCAATGCACTTACCAACTCGAGACATACTTTGTTGCATCCATTGCTTATCAATTTTATTCTTAAAAAGAGTCGATGTGCATTGAAAGCCTCTGTCACTATGGAAAATTGGTTTAGCATTTGGATGCTTTTCTATTGCGTTCTCAAACATTTTAAATACAAGCTTATTATTGTTTTTGAATGATAATTCGTACTCTATGATACTGTTATCATAAAGGTCCATAATTGGACTTAAATATAGTTTTCGTGTATCACCTGATATAGAAAATTCGGTTACGTCAGTTAACCATTTTTCGTTTGGATTCTGTGCTTGAAAGTGTCTTGCTAAAATATTTTCCTTAATGTAATCAGGTTTCACTTTTTTCCTATTTACTTTCTTTCGTCTTATTCTTGCCGAGATACCTAAAAAGCCCATTAAACGACGTATATATCCTACAGAGTAGGTTTTCTGATTCAAACGATTGATATACATAGTCATACGCCTATATCCTAAAATACCATCGAAAGTTAAGTGATATTCTTTAATTAATGAGCATAATAATTTATCTATCTTTTCCTTATCAGGTTCAACTCTATTTTTATACTTGTAGTATGCACTTCGTAATGCTTTACACATCATGCTTACTGAATAACCACGCGAGCAATAATAATGGATAGTCTGATAACTGGATTCATTTCTTACTTTCGATAATGATTTTTCTTTTCGAACTCCTCTTTTTTTTTAAGAACTTCCAGTTCAAATTCTCTTCTTTTTCTTAGAGCTTTTTCTCGTTCTAATTCTAATTTGAGCTTTTCAAGTTCTGTTAGAGATTCCTCATCTAATAATTGTTTTGCTTTTGGACCACGTTTTTTATACTTGAGGGCCTCTTCACCATCTTCTAGATATTTTTTAGTCTATTTATATACAAGAGCATACTTAATTGCAAACTTGGAGGCGGCATCTTTGTAGCTCATATCATTTAAAATAACCCAATTTTTAGAAATCCCTATTCATTATAACATTATTTGAAATAAATACTAATGATATAGTATTAACTAAAACAACCACCACTTCATAATATAAAGTGGTGGTATTTTTCAATTAATTATTCTTTAGAAATTACTTACACATTTCAAAGATTTTAATAATCTCTTCTTTAGTAACCGGTCTTGGTCCATTTGTAGTATTCGGTTCACTACCTGGGAACATTCTTACTATATCATCAGCCATTTTTTCAAATTGGTCATCAGGAATATTAACATCAGAAAGTGTTAAGTATGAATCAGTAGACTTAAACCACTCTACAACTTTACCAGAAAGCATTTTAGCTGCTTTTAAATCATCTTCTTCAGTTACATCGAAACATCTTCTAGCTAATTTAGCCCATCTTTCAGGCATTACATCAGCCATTAACTCAAGATATGGAGGAATTACGATTGTCATCCCTCTTCCGTGAGGTAAATCATAAATAGCACTTAAAGGCATTTCAACTGAGTGCATTGGAATACAACCAGTTCTTCCAAGTGCTTGTATTCCTGACCATCCGAAGATTGAACATAAAGCAAGTTGTCCTCTAACTTCAGTATCTTCAAGGTTGTTAATAATCTTATCAAAATTCTCTTTTAATGTAAGAATAATACCTTCTGTAATTCTGTCAGCAAATTCTGATTCTGCATGACTTGATAAATAGTGCTCGATCAAGTGTGAGAAAATATCGATACAACTATCTTTTGTAATTAACAATGGTACTGAAGTTAATAATTCAGGATCAACAATTGCCACTTTAGGGAATCTATATGCTGATCTTGAGAAACTCTTTTCATTTGTTTTAGCATTTGTTAATACACCACCTGCATTACATTCAGAACCTGATGCAGAAATTGTTGGAATTGAGATAATTGGATAAGCACCTGTATATTCTCTAGGCTTTCTATCCCCTAATACAACATAATCCCAAGACTTTCCACCTGAGAATCCTGTAGCTGCAATGTACTTTGAACCATCAATAACACTACCACCACCAAGAGCAATTACAAACTCACAATTTTCTGCTTTAAACATGTCAATTGCTTTGTCGATAGTTTGTGCTCTAGGGTTAGGCTCAATCCCTGTAAAAGTTACAAATTCAACGCCCGCTTCTTTTAATGAAGTTTCAACTTTGTCGATGATTGGATCTAAAAAACCTCCTCTTGCATATGTAGCAATCATAGCCTTTTTTCCATAGCCTTTAGCTATTTCACCAATCTCCTTGATTCTACCCTCACCGTAAACTAACTCAGTAGGGAAATTCCAATTTAAGTTATTCATTTTTTATTACCTCTCTTTAAATTATTTTACACTTTTATCCACGTTGACACTCAAAGTAATATTTTGTCCACCATACGCATATTCATAATTGCGTAACCTTTTCGCATATACGTCTTGTTATATTATATCACTATGGAAGATAGTGTTCAATAAAAAATTAAAAAACTAATATAATTTACTGCTTCTCAAATCGCCGCTCTATATAATGTTGATGAAGAATTAGTGCAACTTAAATTTAAAAATAATAAGGTTTTGTAATACTAAGGGGGTGTGCTCAAAATAAAATGGTACCTATGTCAAGGACAATTTAAAAAGGGTGTTAAGATGCTAAGAGATGATTTCTGTATTGTACAGGAGTCATCTTGTTTAGGTTCCATTGATATCTATAATTATTGTAA
>NZ_BAABMF010000041.1:0-15326 GCF_050402865.1 Clostridium sediminicola | reverse complement strand
TACTGCACGGGAGACTGTGTGGGAGAGTAGGACGTTGCCAGGTAACATGATTCACTAGCTCAGTCGGTAGAGCACTTGACTTTTAATCAAGTTGTCCGGGGTTCGATTCCCCGGTGGATCACCAAAAAAAAGCATCTCGTTTGAGATGCTTTTTTGGTGTAAATTTTAAATTTAAAACTTACACCTTATAACTTAATATTAAATAGTCACTTGCTTAAAGACACTTATTAATGTAAAATTAAGTAGTATTATATAATAATTTGAAAATAATCCTAATTACAATAATGGAGTGATAATATGCACCATAACTTATTAGAAATATTCGATTTATTAAGTTTTAATGAAATGCTTAAAAGTTTTTATGATTTAACTAAAATATCATATACAATTTTAGATAATAAAGGAATAACAATTTTTGCAGGTCAATGGCAAAAAATTTGTGTTGATTTTCATAGAGCAAGAAAAGAGAGTACTATATTTTGTGAAGAAGCTGAATACAAAGGAATTATAGGAAGTAAAAGTAAGTCATTAACTGTTCAAAAATGTAAGAATGGATTTTATTATATGTTTATACCTATAACCGTTAACGGAAAAAATCTTGCATATTTAGTTTTAACTCAATTTCTATTCGATGAACCTGATAAAGAGTTTTTTATAAAGCAGGCTAAAGAGTATGGCTATGATGTAGAAAAGTATTTAGAAGCTTTAGACAAAGTACCAGTTCTATCAAAGGAAGAGTTTGATAAGCATGTAAGGTACTTTGAAAGCACTATAAAAATGATTTCAAAACTTCTAGAAAAACAAATTGAACAGCAAAAAACTGAAGCTATTTTAACAGAAAAGAAAAATAAGTTGCAGCAAGAGGTTGATAATCAAACGAAAGAATTAAAGGAAGTATTAGAGTATGATATGCTTAAAACTGAATTTTTTTCAAATATATCTCATGAGCTTAGAACTCCTATTAACGTAATATACAGTGCTCTTCAGAATGTTAATTTTTTTATGAAGGAAATAAAAACTGAGAATAGGGAAGAGAAAAACAAAGTACAAAAATATATTGTTACTATGAAACAAAATTGTCATAGACTTATAAGATTGATTAATAACTTTTTAGATATAACCAAATTTGATTCGGGTTACTCAGAATTAGAACTTCAAAACTATAATATTGTTGAATGTGTTGAAAATATAACTTTATCAGTAGTTGATTATATTGAAAGCACTGGTGTTGAAATAATATTTGATACAAATGAAGAGGAAAAGATTATAGCTATTGATCCATTACAGATTGAAAGGGTAATATTGAATTTACTTTCTAATGCAATAAAATTCACAAAACCAGGAGGAAAAATAGTTGTAAACCTTTTCGTACATGAAAATAATGTGATGATATCTGTAAAAGATACGGGTGTTGGGATTCCAGAGAAAAAGCTGGATAATATTTTCGAAAGATTTGTTCAAGCTGATAAATCTTTTTCAAGAGAAAAGGAAGGTAGTGGAATAGGGCTATCATTAGTTAAGTCAATTATTGAGGGGCATGGAGGTAACATTTCAGTAAATTCTGAAGTTGGTCATGGAACAGAATTTAATATAAATTTACCGGTAAAAGTAATTTTAGAAGATGATTCTAATGAAAGAAAAATTAAAAAGAACAATCATCTACGAGATAATAATGATCATATTGAAAGAGTTAGCATCGAGTTTTCAGATATTTATTTGTAGATAGTATAAACATAGTCCACATAGTATTATTCACAGTTATGATATGTATCTTAAAATTGTGAATAATACTATGTGGATTATAAATTTAAAGAACTTTTATAAAACATATTGACAATTTAATCTGAAAATGATAATCTTTATCAGTAAGGATTTTTAATATATTTTAAATAATATGAAAATAGGGTGTGATAATTATGGTATTATCGAAAGCAAAAATTGGTCAAACATTTAATATTAAAAAAGTTGAAGGAAAAGACAAAATGAAAAAATTCCTTTTTACTTTAGGTTGCTTTGAAGGAGAAGAACTTACTCTAATTTCTAAACTTGCAGGGAATTATGTAATTAATATTAAAGATAGTAGATACGCTATTGATGAATCTATGGCTAAATCTATACAAATTGAAGCATAAGATTGAAAATTAAAGAAAAACTTATGTGCTATTATAAATAGCATTTTATTTTTAAATTTGAATGATAATGATTATCATTTACATTATAATGATTTTGTAAGGGGGAGTTGTAATGAAGATCGCATTAGCAGGGAATCCTAATTCAGGGAAAACTACATTATTTAATGCTATTACAGGTAAAACTGAGTTTGTTGGGAACTGGGCAGGTGTTACTGTTGAAAAGAAGGAAGCAAATCTGAAGAAAAAGTATAGTGTTAAAGGAGAAAATATAAGAATAGTTGACCTCCCAGGGGCATATTCTATATCTCCATTCACCAGTGAAGAGGCAATTACTAGTGATTTTGTACTGGAAGAAAATCCACATGTAATTATTAATATTGTTGATGGAGCTAATTTTAGTAGAAGTTTATTCTTTACTACTCAACTTTTAGAGTTAGGTGTTCCGATTGTTATTGCTTTAAATAAAAGCGATATCTTGTTAAGAAGAGGAGACAGAGTAGATTTAGACGCTTTAAGTAAAAATTTAAATTGTACTGTTATTCCTACTACTGCTACTTCTGAAGAAGGGTTAAAAGAATTAATTAGTGAAACTGTTAGAATTGGTACTGATAAAAAAGATCAGATTGCTCCAAGTTTAAAAGATAGAAAATCTGATGTAGCAAGACAAAAATTTGTTGATGACATTATAAAAAAATGCCAAGTTAAGAAACGTGATGCAAGTAAAGTTACTTTATCAGATAAAGTAGATAGAATTGTAGCGCATAAGTGGTTAGGGTTACCAATATTTATTGCTGTTATGTGGGCTGTGTTCTCATTTTCTATTAATGGGCTTGGAGGATATTTATCAGCATATTTTAACGATGTGTTATTTGGAGAAATAGTACCAAATGCTGCAAATGGATTCTTCGAAGGATTAGGTGTTAATCCATTATTACAAGCTCTTATCGTAGATGGTGCTATCGGTGGTGTTGGAGCTGTTGTTGGTTTCTTACCTTTGATTATGGTATTATTTTTCTGTTTATCATTGCTTGAAGATTGTGGGTATATGGCTAGAGTAGCTGTTGTAATGGATAGATTTTTCAAGAAAATTGGTTTATCTGGTAAATCAATTATACCTATGATAGTTGGTTCTGGATGTGCTATTCCAGGTGTAATGGCTACAAGAACTATTGAAGATATAAATGAGAAAAGGATGACTACAATTCTTACTCCCTTTGTACCATGTGGAGCAAAGCTCCCAATAATTGCGTTATTTGGTGCAGTATTTTTCCCAGGACAAGGTTGGGTTGGGCCTGTCATGTATGCAATAGCAATAGCTATGATTGTTATCGGTGGATTAATATTAAAGAAAATTTTTGTTTGGGAAAATACATCTCAATTTATTTTGGAATTACCAGAATATAAAGTGCCGAGCTTAAAACATGCTTTGGTTCAAATGTTTGATAAAGCAAAGGGATTTATCTATAAAGCTACAACAATTATACTCGTGTGTAATACATTAGTGTGGTTTGCTCAAGCTTATAGCTGGGGACTTAAGCCTGTAGAAGATCAAAGTTTAAGTATTCTTGCATCTATTGGAACAGTTATTTCTCCACTATTAATACCTCTTGGCTTTGTTGGCTGGCAACTTGCAGCAGCAGCTATAACAGGATTTATAGCAAAAGAAAATGTTGTTGGAACATTTGCAGTACTTCTAGCAGTAGTTTCTGAAGAAGCATTACATTTACCAGGGGGAGTTTTGACAGAGTTCTTTACTCCAGTTACGGCATTTGCTTACCTTGTATTTAATTTATTTACTCCTCCTTGTTTTGCAGCTATTGGAGCAATGAATTCAGAGATGGGTTCTAAAAAATGGTTATTCAAAGCTATTGGATTCCAATTTGGTGTAGGATATGTATTAGCTATGCTTATAACACAAATCGGTACTTTAATTATTGAAGGAAAAACAGCTACAGGATTTGTACCATCTATTTTTGTAACTGTTGCTATAATAGCATATCTAGTATTTGCTATTAAAAAAGCTGATACTAAGCGTATGGAATTAGGGGTTGAGATGTAATGTTTACAAATATAATAGTTGGAACTGTTTTTGCAGTAATTGTATTATTTGCATTTAATAAGGCTCGTAAAGATGTAAAAAATAATAAATGTGCTGGATGTAGTGGGTGTTCTAGCAAAAATAAATGTAATATAAAATAGCTGTTAATATTTAAAACTTCATAAAATAAGATTAAATACCTGAAGTCGTGAATCACGACTTCAGGTATTTATAGGAATGCTGTTTATAAAAATAGCAGTTTTTATATTTTTTTGATGTCATTGGAAAGTGAAGATATAGATTTAATATATGCAGCAAAACAATTTTCTTATGAAGTATATTCATAGTTTGGAAATAATAAAAAAATTCATGATAGTGGAATGTACATTCCAATTTCTTATTAAAAGCAGATAGCTTTATATAATAAAGCTGTAATATCAGAAGTGAACTTTCCAAGTATTCCAGGGCAATTGGATATGTCATTTATAAAATAATTAATTGAATAGCGAAGATAGCAAAAAGCCTTAGTTGATCATTTGTATGATTTACTAAGGTTTTTTCGAGATAGAAATAACGATTAACTCAAAGTTGTAGATTTTAAATAAAAAGTTGACACATAATTTAACTTTAATATTAATATTTCTTAATATTAAAGTTAAATTATGTTAAGGAAGATAAGATATACTAGAGAGTAATATATTGCAGTATCCTTAAACAGGGTATTAAACAGAAAGGAGAAAACTTTGGAATCTATTATTTCTTGTAAAAATATCACTAAAGAATTTAGTTTAGGAAAAAATATTAAAAGAATTCAAGAAAATTATAAATATACTTCAAATAGCTTTTGGCGCTGTTGCAGCAATATCTCTTTTAGTAGCTTCAATAGGTATTACTAATACTATGATTATGTCAGTTAATGAGAGAACTAAGGAAATTGGGGTTATGAAGGTTATAGGTGCAACTATTAGAGATATTAGAAACTTATTCCTATTAGAATCCGCCATTATTGGTGCTTTAGGTGGAACATTAGGCATACTTTTTACTACGATAACTGCAAAAATAATTAACTCATTTGTGTTTCCAATGTTTATGACAAGTACAAATAGTAATGAGCCTATGTTTAGTTTTAGTATTCCACTATGGCTGATTTTAATTAATATGGTGTTTACAACTTTAATTGGTATACTATCAGGATACCTTCCAGCTAGAAAAGCCATGAGATGTAGTGCACTTGAAGCAATAAAAAATGGATAATTATACATAATATAGAATTAGCTATTATACTTTTATGGGTAATAATACTTGACCTTACAATAAAATGAAACTAAAATTAAATCATCTATATATAAAGAATGATGAGGAGAGAATAATGATAAAAAAGAAAATTGGTAAAGTTTTATTGATAGTTATTGTTGTTATTTTATTACTTATGGGCATTGGTTATTATCTATATCCTTATAAAAACACGGTTGATTGGGACAAGATTGAAAATTCATTATATTATGATGTAACATTGGAAAAAGGACAGGCACTAGAAGATTTAGAATACTTGGTAAACACTATAAGTGATAGACATGTTTCAAGTGTAGATGGTTTACCAGATAAAGTATCGGAGCAGTATAAAAATGAAATTCAAAATTTATCAGAAAATCCTACTGTTTTGGATGTTTGGAGAGCCGGGAGTAGAATAGTAGGTAAATTAGGAGATGCTCATTCAAAAGTAAGTTATATTTCAGATAATTATGAAATGATAAATATCGGCGTAAAAAAGATAGATGGTAAATTTTTATGTACTACTAAAGAAAGAGAAGACGAAGAACTTATTAGCATAAATAAGGTCCCTATCCATGAGTTATATAAAAAGTTTTTATCTCAATTTTCTTACGAAAATAGTTACTGGGCGGAATATAATTTTTCACGATATTTAAGAACAAAGCGGGGTTTAAATTGGCTAGGAATTAGCGTGAATAATAGTGTCACAGTGGAATTTAAAAATGATGGAGTTACTGAAATAAAGGAACTTAAATTTAAAGAAAATACACCGTCATCTAATAATTCCATTGGTGTTTTACCTAACTTTGTTAAGTATAAGATTGATAAATATAAAAAATTGGGAATACTAAGGATAGATAGTTGTGATTTTAATGATTTTTATAAACTTGAATTAGAAAGATTTTTTAGAGAAGTGAAGGAAAATAATATAAAAAATATAGCGGTTGACTTAAGATTTAACGGAGGAGGAAACTCAAGAGTAGTAAATGAATTTGTAAGATACCTTCCTGTTGATGAGTATATGGATTTTGGATGTAAAATAAGATTAAAATCGTGGATATATAATAGTAAGGTTAGTATGAGAAAAAATAAACAATATAAGGACTTGCTATATGACGGAGATATAGATGTCCTCACTTCAAATGGAACATTTAGTTCAGCTACTTGGTTCTCAGTTTTACTAAGAGATAATGGTCTATGTAAGATTATTGGAGAGCCTTCTGGAAATATGCCTTCAGCATATGGAGATATTCTTCTATTTGAAATGCCTCATAGTAAACTAGCCTTTACTCTCACTTATAAACAATTTTCAAGACCAGATGTTAGTAAACATGAAGAAGATGTACTTATGCCAGATTATTTAGTAGAGTCAAATATGGCGATAGACGAATTTTATAAATTAAGAAGCAAGTGATATTAGAGAAGAAAGGTGATTATTCACCTTTCTCTTTTTGTCTTACTTTTCTTTTTTGATAAGAATATCATTGTAGTCGTTTAAAGCTTTGTCCAAAGTTTGGCTTGCTACAACGATTTCTTCATCAAGCAAATCTCCTTTTTCAAGTATCAAGTCATACAAAGATTTGCGCATTTCTTCAATTTTCGTTGATAATTCTTGTAATTTTGTCATAATAACCCTCCTTTCTACAGTTAAGTATAGCAGTTTTAGGGTTATTATGGTTTTTTATGCAATTATTTTGTATATTTACTGAAAGTTGATTAAATATAAATATTATTATAAATTCACGAAAAAAAGGATGCCGTCGTAAAACACGACGGCATCCTTTTTTCCTAATAACAATACTTTAATACTCTGCATAGTTAAGAGACTCATCAAGATTAAGTTCACTATAACTTGTTTGTCCATTATTTATTGCATTTTCTCTTAGGACCAAATATAGTTCTGCATATGTTGCATCAGCATATGGATTTACAAATAACACCCCTACTCCTAAAGCAAGTAACCCTAAAATATACCAACCGATAAAAGATAACTCTAAAATAAATATGTTGAATTTCTCTCCATCTGTCATTTGCATACTCAATTGTATAGCTCTACTGTGTCCTATATTAGGATTATCAGCTAAGATATAAGGGACCATCCTATATGAATAATATTTAACTATCCCAGGAATTATCAATAAAAGAGTCCATAAGAAATTGTATAAACTTCTTAAAAACATAGTAACTACAATATCGAAATATCTTCCATCTTTAAAACCAAAACCTAAATAAGCTAAGGTTACATCACCTTTTGAAGCACTTATAAAGTATTTTTGTGAATTAACTTCAAGTACATAGCCAATGAGTATTCGAAGTATTATTAGTATAATAATAATTGAAGCTAAAAAAATTAGTATTTCGTCATATAGATAAAATAATTTTCCGGGGATAGAATCACTATAATATCTGGGACCATTATCTATGTTTCTATTCCATCTAAAATTACGGCCACCAGCAAATAAAACAACTAAACTAACTAAAAATGACTTCCAATAGGTAATCTTTAAAACTTCTTTTGCCCTTGATTTTATTAATTCTCTTGTCCACATAGCATTACCTCTCCTTATTATAACTTTACTTTAAAATTATACCATATACTTATGTGGGGAGATAGGTTTCTATGCCTTACTATTAATTATAATCAAATCTTTTCTTCTATAAACACTAAGTAACAATCCTAATAAAATCATATTTGTAATGAAATTAGAGCCACCATAAGAGATAAAAGGCAAGCTAATACCTATTATAGGAAACATACCTAGATTCATTAGTATGTTTGCAAATACTTGTAGTGAAAAAACAGTTATTATTGAGGAAGCTATATACTTTCCAAAAGATGAGTGAATCTTCTTAGTAGCAAAAAACATACGTATAATTGTTACTGCGAATATAATTATCACAAATGCTCCAGCAATCCATCCGAAAGCTGATATTATATATGTAAAAGCAAAGTCTGTATTCATTTCAGGAAGAGTAAAATGATTAGAACCATTGATATTCATAAATAAGGATTCATTGTGTCCGATAAATTTTGAATGTGAGAGCAGCTTATTTAACATTAAATATTGATAGCCACTACCATTTGGGTCAGAGTTTGGATTAATAAAAGCAAGTAATCTATTCATACGGTAAGGTTCAAATGCAACTAGAAAATATAGCGGCAAAAGCACTAAAGAAATTCCACTGCCATATAAAGCTAGTAAGTAATTCTTTTTATTTCCCTTAAAATTCTTGGTTGTAAGAGCAACTGTAAACATTATAAGATAACCACAACATAGTATAATTGCATTAGCAATTGATGGTATGGCTAAAAAAGTTAAAATACCAATAAAAGCTATGCCAATTAATTTAACCATATTTTTTATAGAATCAGTGCACCATTTATTTAAAAGCCCAGCAAATGATATTAAGAATAAAGGGATAACTAATGTTGCCGGCATAATACTAAATGGTCCAATTCTTAAAAATGGTAAGCCATTTACTTTGGTTTGAGATAGTTGGCTAAAGAATAAAAAACAAATGGTGGTTATAAATATGTGTAACGAATATTTTTCGATTTTAGTGTAATCAAATAAATAACAAGAAATACAAGCTACAAGACCAATTATTACATAGGCTAAGTATGATGTAGTTGAAGTAGCAATAGTGTTAGTACTTGCTATAGATAAAAAAGTAACTGTTCCTATAAAAACATTGGCAACTATTAAAGCTAATATAGACCACTCGGTTTTAGGTTTATGTGTTTTGTTTAGTTTCTTTCCAATTTCTAAGGGGTCTCCCATTTGCTTAATTGCTTTTTGTGCAGCTTCTTCTTTATTTATACCATTTTCAATGTATTCATCTATAAGTTCATCAATATGACCCTTTAACTCATTAGTCAAGGCAGGGTGAACTTTTTTATATTTAACTTCAGTACATACATCTTGTAAAAACTTTGATATAAATTTATTCAATACAAGGACCTCCTATAACTTTATTTACTTTATCAATGTAATATTTCCATTCTTTTTGCTTTTTTTCTAAATACTTTTTTCCAGCCTTTGTTATTGTGTAGTATTTTCTTTTTCTAGTAGACTTAGTTTTTTCCCAGTAAGATTCTATCATTCCTTCACTTTCTAAAAAGTGAAGTATAGGGTAAAGAGTTCCTTCTTTCAGTGTAAAAGTATTATCTGATCGTAACTCTAATTCCTTTGTCATTTGGTATCCATACATTTCAGTAGTATTTAACAAACTAAGAACAAGCATTGTTGTACTTCCCTTAATAAGTGATTTATCAACTTGCATTTATATACCTCCTTTATCTATACATATATTATCTAGGTATATGTTATAACTATTTACAACTTTTGTCAAGTATAGAAAATTAAATTAACTAAAAAATTTACTTATAATACACATAAATCACAATGGTTACTAAATAAAATAAGAAAATGGAGATAGTGTAAAATATATGTTATAATTTAAAATATAATTTATTTAAAATTATCACCAAATTGTGGAGGTATACCATTGAAACTTAAGTCAAAAAAACAACATTTTATATTTTCTATAAGTATAGGGGTACTAATAAGCTCAACTATTTTAATTGGATTATTTTTTGCAATTGATACTATTGAAAATAAAGATATCCAGAGAGAAAGATTAGAAGTGTTGGAAAAATTTCTTAGATTTCAATCTGGCGCAGAAACTACAATTAGTGAAGGGAAAAGTTTATTACAAGGATATTTAGCATACATTGAAACAAATTCAGATATTTCAGAAGAAGATACAAATAAATATTTAAAACAATTATTATCAGAAAAAAATACACTTATTAGAAATATAGGCATTATAAAAGGAACTAAAATTATATGGAATTATCCTAGAGAAGGAAATGAGAGTGCCATTGGTGTAGATTTAGCAACTATACCTAGCCAGAAAAGTGATGTATTAAAGGTTAAAGAAACATTAAAGGACTTATTTTTTGGACCTATTGAGTTAATTCAAGGAGGTACTGGATTCATAGATAGGTTACCTATTGTAATCAATGGAGAGTATTGGGGACAGATTAGTATTGTTTTAGACGGAGATAAATATATTGAACATTTAAATGCATTAGCAAAAGAAGTAAATCTTAACGTAGCTGTTTACAATGATGAGAATTTTCCTCTAACATCTTTCTATGGAGATGAAACAATAATAGATAGAGAGGGTTTAGTTGTAGATATAAAAATTTTAAATAATAGATGGAAAGTTGTTGCAGAGCCTATAGGTGGATGGAGAGAGTATGGAAAGTTAATTTTGATTTTTAAAGTTATAGCTTTACTGATAAGTATTATTATTGGATTCTTTTTATATATGATTCTTTTTACAAGGTATCAGCTAAACTTTCAAGCCATGAATGATCAATTAACAGGGCTGAATAACAGATATGCATTAGAGTATTATTATCAAAATATTTATAAAAAAGCTCGAGATGATAGTGGATTAATAGGAATATTTTTAATAGATATTAATAGTTTTAAAGCTATTAATGATAATTATGGGCATAAAGTAGGAGATTTGGTTTTAATTGAATTTGCAAAGAAGCTAGAATCGATTCCAATAAAAGGGAAAAGAGTATTTAGGATAGGTGGAGATGAATTTTTAATTTTGGTCTCAGGGACTTTTGAATTTAAAGATTTAGAACATGCTGATAATGAGATAAGAGCAAAAGCATTATTCAGATTTAAACATGAAAATATTTATATTGAAGTTGTACCTAGCATAGGGCTTGCAGCTTATCCAACAGATGGCGACACTCTTGATAGAATTATGCATGTTGCAGATTCAAGGATGTATGAAGAAAAAAGATTGACAAAGGCAAAGAATAATAAAAGTTTATAACAAAATGTAAAAGGAAGAGAGCGGCATTTCGCTCTCTATTTTTATGGTTTATTCAATAATAGACTGTTCTAGCTTCGTTAGACACATAGAAACTCTTATTTACATGTGATAAAATATAGTAATATTTGTTCTTAAGAAATAGATATAAGAAATAGATATAAGAAATAGATATATAATATTAAAAATTACGGGCATTATTTTCCTTTATTTTCTTATATAATAAGACTTGCTAAAACATTCACAAGAGATCGGAATATAAACAGAAGGAGAGAGCTTAATATGAAAGTAGGATTATTAAGATGTAAGCAAACTGAAGATATGTGCCCGGGGTCAACTTGTTTTACAGTGTTCGACTATAAGATGTTTGAATTTGATAAATTTGACGAAGAAATCAAAGTTTTAGGTGTAAATAACTGTGGCGGTTGTCCAGGGAAAAAAACAGTCCCTAGAGCGGTTGAAATGATAAAAAGAGGTGTAGATACTATCGTTTTTGCTTCTTGTATATCAAAAGGGACACCAATTGGTTTTGCATGCCCTCATTTTGAGAAGATGAAAGAAGCAGTAAGAAATAAAGTTGGAGAAGAAATAAGAATAATTGAATATACCCATTTTTAAATATATAGCGTCAATCATTCAAGATTGACGCTATATTTATGCAACAGATTTGGACAGGTGATTGCTATTTTACTATTTTAGATTAACGACATTTCCGTTTATCCGAACCTTTTGAATATTTTCAATTTTTATTGGGGCATTTGACAGATACTTTACAGTTGATTTCCCATCTGTTTCATTTATAATAGTATGATTATAAGCTACTATGGAACCATTGTTCATGGTGATTTTTATATCAAGGTCAGATAAATTTTCATCTTTGCCTATGATATTTATTCCGATAGGTGTTATTGAAATAGTATCTATATTTACATTGTCTAAATTTACTTTACCTTCTAATTTGTTAGTTTTATCAACAGATTTAATCTTAAAGGTTGTTTGCCATTTACCCTCAGTATAGTTATTATTATTAACTAAATAAGCTTTAAGAGAATAGTTAGATACTTGAGATGAATCTATTTCAAAGATATATTCCTCAAATTTATTACCATACTTTGTAGTGCTATCTTCGTTAATTGCGAAACTAACACTACTTGGATTAATATTCTGGCTTGTGGCATTTGTAAGGTATAAGAATCCATGGTTATCAATGCTATCCTTCCACTTTATTTGCACATGTAGTCTTCCATTAACATAACCAATATTTGATATTTTCATAAAATCAATATTAGGTAAAGATATATTTATATTATCAGGTTTTAAAATATTAATAGTATCTTTCTTTCTTAATTCATCAAATAAAACTCCTCCACCAGATATATTTTCTATATTGCGTAATATAGTTTCAGGAGTTTTGGAAGCTATATCCTCAAGAATAATGCCTGTATCAACATTTTCAAAATACTCTTTTCCACTTAAAAAAGAATCTACTCTAAAAGTCACTTTTTTCCCATTTAATTTATTACCACCATTGGCCATCATTCTTATAGTAGCAGTTTTTGTTGCTTCATCGTAGTTAATAAGTTCATGGGTAAATGTGTTTGCACCTTTAATGGAATAATTGTAAAGGTCAACTGTTTCATCAATTCTATCACCCACTAAGTCTTGCATAGTTAAATAGACAATGGCTGTTTCATCATCATTCATTGCAGCTACTACTTCCATTTTGATGCCATTATTCTCACAAATCATCTCTATGGGCTGGAGATTTTGAGCAGTTTTTGAGCTAACTAAGTTTAAAAGTTTGTTAAATGCGGGTAAAGTAGCGGCCATTATTGGAACTGAAAGAATTATACATAAACAAACTGCAGCAGCAATGGTTAGTGATCTCTTTCTTACCTTTTTTGTTTTAGATGATATGTTCAATATTTTATTTTCGAGTTCTTCATTAATGGTTATTTCTAATAACCTTGAATCAATGATTTCTTTAATGTTTTTATCATTATTCATCATAAAAACCACCTTTTAAATTTACTTTTAATACTTCTCTTGCACGTTTTAATCTTACAGATACTGTGGATTCTGGCCTTTGCAAAGCTTTAGCAATTTCGCGGATTTTCATGTCTTGATAGTAGTACAAGAGTATAACTTCTTTATATTTTGGAGATAGCTTCATAACCTCCAGTAAAAGAGAATCATCCTCTATTGAGTCTTTATCTCCTGGTATATTTTCCAATACTGTTGATTCATCTATGCGTTTCCACCAAGAACTGCGCAGATAGTTTTTACAAACATTAATAGTTATTCGCATAATCCATGTTTTTTCACTTGAATTTCCTTTAAACTTTGAGTGATTTGTATATACTTTGATGAAGGTATCTTGAAGGGCATCTTCAGCTAAATGTGTGTCTTTAAGATAAAGGAAGCACATCCTTAGAACAGAGTTACCATATTCATCTAAAAGTCTTTTCATATTTGGGGTAGTATTTCCATCTGGTACCGAAATAGAAATCATTTCCTCATCCTCCTTTCAACCATTAGACACATTATAAACTGTTTTTCTTTCATAATTCTAGAAATATTTTTATTTTTTTATAGTAACTTCTAGATGATAAAATTGTTATATAAGTAATGAATTAAAAAAGAGGGTGGTGAATGTGTGAAGAATTTAGAACAGCTTTATGAAGAAATATCTATTGATATATTCAAATATATTATGAATCTAAGTGGAAATAAAGCTATTGCTGAAGACATAGTTCAAGAAACTTTTTATAAGGCATTAGAACACATGACCACTAATGAGAAAAAGAATTAAACATTTCTTGGTTTTATACTGTAAGTAGAAATTTATATTTACTTGACTTTCCTGTGCAGGGTATAGTTTATACTGAGACAAACAATTTTAACTATGAAGCTAAGTATAGTTTGTTTTAGAAAGAGGTGATAATGTGTATAAAATAGGTGAATTTTCAAAAATTACTAATCTTACAGTTAAGACATTAAGGTATTATGATGAGCAAGGTATGCTGAATCCATCTTATCGTAATAAAGAAAATGGTTATAGATTTTATGATGAAAAGGACTTTAAAAAAGCGCAGTTGATTCTTTTATTACGTAGTTTGGAATTTTCAATTGCTGAAATTAAAGATGTATTTAGTAATTATGAGAACCCTTCAGACTTATCATATTTCTTAGAGGAAAAAAAGAAAATAATTCGAGATAAAATTAGAGAAGAAAAAGCCCTATTAGAAAAAATTGATTTCTTTATAAAACCAAATGGAATGGAGGAAGGTTATATGGATTATAAAATTGGTGTTAAAACTATTGAGTCAGAAACAGTAGCGTCTATTAGATACAAAGGAAAATATAGTGATGTGGGAAAGTATATTAGTAAGATATATAAAGCAATTAAAGGAAAGTCGGAAGGTTATCCATTTAATTGTTACCATGATGGTGAATACAGAGATGAAGCAGATATTGAGGTGTGTGTACCAACTAACAAATCAATTAATCATCCTGATATAACAGTAAAAGAGTTACCACAGATAAAAGCGCTTTGGACAACGCATATTGGTGCTTATGAAAGTTTGAATGTAGCATATAAAGCTATATTTGACTATGCACAAGAACACAACATTAAATGCGCCATTCCAACAAGAGAAATATATGTAAAAGGTCCAGGGATGATATTTAAAGGAAACCCAAATAAATACGTAACAGAGATAATAATTCCAATAGAATAATTAAAAATTGTAAAAAGCACATTAGTGAAGGAGAAAGAATTAGTTTTAACTTATATTTAAAATCATCCTATGCTGGCAATTGTAAAGTCTACAGTTCCAGGAGTGTCAATATGCTTAATGTAGAGATATAGTTAATAATTAAGAGTAAAAAGAACATAATTTTAAGTAAGAGGATTGTTTGATGAAATATAGTCCTATTTAATTTGATAAGATATTCCTTGTCGCCAAGAGAAACCAAGAAAACGGTCGAAAGAAAAAATAAAAAAACTCTTGACAACAAGG
>NZ_BAABMF010000040.1:0-18625 GCF_050402865.1 Clostridium sediminicola | reverse complement strand
CCAGGAATTTAACGTCAATAACTCTATTCAAAATAATTTAGTTTCACTAGTTAGGGTTTACACTAAAAAATATGAATATTCGTATATGTTTTTATACTTTTATAATACGAGGAATTTATAAATTTTTCTCAAAATATAAAGTTTTAAAAACTGTTTTAAAGTATATTGAAGGAGGGATAATTTGAAAACATTTAGCGTAAAAACTAAAATTCATTTTGGTTCGGGTGCATTACAATATTTAAGTGGATTAAAATGCGATAAAGTTTTAATTGTTACAGATCCGTTTATGATGAAAGCAGGTTTCATTGAAAAAGTAACGGAACAACTTAAAAAGGCAGATATTAACTTTGAAGTTTTTTCTGATATTGTTCCAGACCCACCTCTTGAAGTTATTGTTGAGGGGATCAAAGCGTTAGAAAAAGCTAATCCTGATATTATTATTGCATTAGGTGGAGGTTCTGCAATTGATGCATGTAAAGCAATTTTTTATTTTGAGGATATGGTAAAGAAGAAGTTGAATTTAAAGGTACGTGATAAAAAACTTAAATTTATTGCTATACCAACTACTAGTGGTACTGGTTCAGAAGTCACTGCTTTTTCTGTAGTAACTGATCGAGAGAAAAACGTAAAATACCCTTTAGTAGATGAAGCTTTAATTCCAGATGAAGCAATACTGGATGCAAGTTTAGTAAAATCAGTACCTAGCTCAATTACTGTTGATACAGGTATGGATGTGTTAACTCATGCAATGGAAGCTTTTCTATCCATTAATGCATCAGATTGTTCAGATGCTTTATCAGAAAAAGCTATAAAGCTAGTTTTTGAATATTTACCAAAAGCATATAAAGATGGTAATGATGAGGAAGCGAGAGAAAGAATGCATAATGCATCATGTATAGCTGGTATGGCATTTACAAATGCTTCACTAGGAATAAATCATAGTATGGCACACATATTAGGAGCTAAATTTCATATTCCACATGGTAAAGCTAATGCATTATTACTACCTTATATAATAGAATTTAATGCGAATATCCAGAATGATTTTAGTAGAAATTATACATATGCTGCTCATAGATATGCTAAAGTTGCAAAATTATTAGGTTTATCTTCTACTAACGTAAGAGTTGCAGTAAGGAATTTAATAAACACAATTAAAATGTTAAATAAAAACCTTGGAATTCCTAGCAGAATTAGAGAGATGGGAATTTCACAAAAGGAATATGAGGCAGAGATTAATAACTTGTCTTTAGCCGCATATGAAGATGGATGTACAGCTACAAACCCAAGAAAGCCAACTGTAGATAATTTGAAAGAACTATTTAGAAAAATCTATTGAAAAAATCATAATTTTAAAAAAATTCAGATATTATTTGACAAAATTCTTAGATTCAGATATAATTAAGTCAAATAAAATCGAATTTGAAATGCTTTGCACAACGAGGTGCATCATAATAGTAAGCAATGGGGCTTTTTGAAAATATTAAACCATAATATTTTTGAAAAGCCTTTTTATAATTATTTACCTAGAATTGAAAAGACAAGAAGGTGATGATATTGGAAGAAAAACAAAGGATAATTCAAGAATACGTCCCTGGTAAACAAATTACTTTAGCTCATTTAATAGCAAATCCAAATGAGAGTGTATATAAAAAGCTAGGTCTTACAGATGAGTATAACGAAGCAATTGGGATTTTGACCATTACGCCTAGTGAAGCAGCAATAATTGCTGCAGATGTAGCTACCAAAGCTGCAGGTGTGGATATTGGATTTGTAGACAGGTTTAGTGGTTCGTTAGTAATAACCGGAGATGTGTCAAGTGTAGAGTCAGCTTTGAAAGAAGTATTAAATATGCTTTCTAACATACTTTCCTTTACTACTTCAGTAATCACTAGATCTTAGGAGGTATATACTTGGATAAAATGATGCTCATTGGGAAGACTGGCTGTGGAAAGACGACCTTAACTCAGGTTCTACATGATGAGAATATTAGTTATAAAAAAACCCAATCTATGATATATAATAAGAATATAATTGATACTCCTGGAGAATACATTGAGAATAGGTCATTGTATAGAGCATTAATAGTTTCTTCCGCTGATTGTGATGTGATAGCTTTAGTTCAAGATTGTGCAGAAAAGGATAGTATTTTCCCACCAAATTTTTCATCAGTATTTGTTAAGCCGGTAATAGGGATTATTACAAAAATTGATTTATGCAAGGAAGAAAAAAATATTGAAAGAGCTGAAAAGTTATTAATAGACGCTGGGGTACAAGAGATATTTAGGATAAGCTCTTTTGATAAAAATGGGATTGATGAAGTAAGAGGATTTTTGGATAGAAAATAATCTTTAAGTTTAGATGGCACAAAAATATCATTTATTCAAAAGAGGTGAAAAAATGAGTAAAAAAATTGTAATAGCCGATGATGAACCTATTACAAGAATGGATTTAAAGGAAATTTTAGACGAAGCTGGCTACAATGTTGTAGGTGAGGCCTCAGATGGGTTTGATGCAATTGAATTATGTAAAGTTCATAAACCTAATTTGGTTTTGATGGATATTAAAATGCCATTGTTAGATGGAATAAATGCTACAAAAATTATATTGAATGAAGAACTTGCGGATTCTGTAGTGCTATTAACTGCGTACAGCGGAAAAGAATTTATTAGTAAAGCAAAAGAAGTAGGAGTCTTAGGATATTTAGTTAAACCAGTAGATGATAAATCTTTACTTCCAGCAGTAGAAATAGCATTATCAAACAGTAGCGAGATGAAAAAAATGAAAAAAGACTTTAAAAAGGTTAATGAAAAGTTAGAAGCAAGAAAGTTAATAGAGAAAGCTAAAGGAATTATTATGAAGCAATATAATATTGATGAAGAAAAGGCTTTTTCTAAGATTAGGACACTTAGTATGAATAAAAGATGTTCAATGCAGGAAATTTCTAAAGTAATAATATTGAATTATGAATGTAATCTAAGGTGATTAAGATGAAAAAGACTAAAGAATTATGTTATAAGTTTACTAATTTGAGTGAAGAAGATATAGAAAAACTTATACAAATTGCAAATATACTTCCATTGATAGCTAATATTGTTAAGGCAGATGTATTTATTAATTGTCTAGTTAAAAATAGCGGTAAAGCAATTGTAGTGGCTGAAGCAAAACCTGTAAATCATTATTCAATGTATGATAATTCAGTAGTAGGTGAATTTGCTTTAAGAGGTAATGAACCTGCTGTCATAAGGACTTTAGAGGTAGGGATAGCTACCAGAGATTTAAAAGCAGTAACTCAGGAACAAAAATCAGTAAAACAAACAGTAGAGCCTATTAAAAATAAAGATGGGAAAACTATTGGAGTATTAATAATAGAGAAAGATATTACTGAAAAGATTATAAAAAACAGAAAGCTGGAAATTTTAGCAGAAACTAATGAGCAACTAACTAATGAGCTTAGAGAGAAGAGTAATGATGAAAATAATATAACTTATCATATTGACGATGCATTTCTAATATTCAATAGCATTGGAGCTGTAATTTTTAGAAATCCAGTTGCCTACGAGTTATATAAAAAGTTAGGATATAAAGATCCATTATTTGGTATGAATTTTAATAATCTTTCTCTTGATGGAAATAAATTCAAAGATATAATAATGAATAAAGATTGTGAAGTTTTTGAAGTAAATATAGGGAATTTTGTTCTTCAAATTAAGTATATTGTCCAACATGGTGAAAATTTAAATTTGATTATGCTAATAAAAGATATTACCGATGTAAAACAAAAGGAAAAGGAATTAATATTAAAATCTGTTGCCATCAAAGAAATACATCACAGAGTAAAAAATAATTTGCAAACTATTGCTAGTTTATTAAGACTTCAATCGAGAAGAACTGAAAGTGATGAGTTCAAAAATGTACTTAGTGAAAGTATGAATAGAATACTAAGTATCGCTGCAACTCATGAAATACTTGCACAAGAAGGTATTGATGAAGTAGATATAAAAGATGTTATTCTCAAGATAAAAGATGGCTTAGTAAAAAATAATTCCTTTGAAAACACTTATATTGATATAAATGTTAAAGGCAATGGATTTCCAATTAATTCTGATAAATCAACATCAATTGGTCTAATAGTAAACGAGCTATTGCAAAATTGCTTAAAACATGCATTTCAAGGAAAAGAAAATGGAAGCATCGAGATTCAAATTGATAAAGGGAATTTATATTCTACTGTTTCAATAATTGATAATGGTATTGGATTTGATATAAATTCCGTTGAATCAAAAAGTTTAGGATTAAGCATTGTAAAAGGATTGGTTAAGGATAAACTTAATGGAAATTTAAGTATTCATTCAGATTGCAATGGTACAAAAGTATTATTTGAGTTTGAAAGATTAGAATATTTAGTATAAGCACAATGAGGTGTTTATTAATTAAGAAAAGGCAATGAAGCCCAGAGTTATTATTTATAGCTCTGGGCTTTTTATATTTAAAATTTACTGAGAATGAGAGGAAGTAATAAAATGAAGGAGGAAATTTTAAGTGTTGGCATTGATTTAGGAACTTCAACAACTCAGCTTGTATTTAGTAAACTCACAATCGAAAATTTAGCATCAAGTTTTTCAATACCCAAAATAACTATAGTGGATAAACAAATAATTTATAGAAGTAATATTTATTTTACACCTCTTATCACCCATGAAAAAATAGATGGAGAAAAAATAAGAGTATTAATTGAGAATGAATATAAAACCGCAAATATAAAACCTTCTGAGGTAAAGACTGGGGCGGTAATAATTACAGGGGAGACAGCCAGAAAAGAAAATGCAAAGGAAGTTCTACAAACATTGAGTGGACTTGCTGGAGACTTTGTTGTTGCTACAGCAGGGCCAGATTTAGAATCGATTATAGCAGGAAAAGGAGCTGGGGCAGATAAAATTTCAAAGGCTGAAGACTGTACTGTTGTAAATTTAGACATTGGTGGAGGTACAACTAATATTTCTGTTTTTAAAGATGGAGAAATCGTTGATACTGGATGTTTAGATATTGGTGGAAGGCTAATAAAAATAGATAAAATAACAGGAAAAATAATTTATATTGCTCAAAAGGTAAAGAAATTATCTAAAAGTAAAGGAATTAATATTGAAGTAGGTCAGATAGCTGATAAAGATAAAATTGAAAAAATAGTTTTAGAAATGGTGAAATTACTTAAAGAATCTATTGGAATGAAAGATAGAACAGAAGAGTATGAAATGATTATTACAAATAAAGGGATAAAAGCAGATTATAACATTGATTATATTACATTTTCAGGAGGAGTTGCTGACTATGTATATGGCTCAGATGGTGAATTATGGAATGAATATGGAGATATTGGAGTTCTTTTAGGACAATGTATCAAGAATTCTAAAATGTCAGATAAATCAAAGCTAAAAAGATCTTCAGAAACTATAAGAGCTACTGTTGTAGGAGCTGGATCACATACAACAGATATTAGCGGAAGTACTATAACATATACAGAAGATGCTTTTCCAATTAAAAATCTGCCTATCTTAAAATTGTCAAATGAAGATGAAGTAAATGGATTTGCTAGTATTAGTAAGGCTATTGATAAAAAGCTTGAGTGGTTTAATTTAGAAAATGAAACTCAGCAGGTTGCCGTAGCTATTAAGGGAATGGAAAATCCTAGTTTTATAGAAGTTCAACAGTTGGCAGAAGCAATTATTAATGGGCTAAAAAAGCATATGAAAAAAGAATGTCCTATCATTTTAATTGTTGAGAGTGACATCGCTAAAGTTCTTGGACAAACATTATATAAACAATTAAATAAAGAAAAAGGAATTATTTGCATAGACAGTATTAAGGTTGAAAATGGTGACTATATTGATATAGGAAAGCCGTTAGCTAATGGAAAGGTTGTCCCTGTAGTCATTAAAACTTTAGTATTTAATTCATAAATTTGTCTAATAAAAGTTAAAGGAGGAAACAAAGTGATTTTAAAAACAAAAGTGTTTGGTAAAGTGTACAGCTTTACCTCAGTTAAAGATGTTTTAGCAAAAGCAAATGAAGAAAAATCCGGTGATAAACTTGCTGGAGTTGCAGCTGAGAGTGCTGCAGAAAGAATTGCTGCGAAACAAGTTTTAGGTAATCTTACTTTAGGAGATTTAAGAAATAATCCAGTTATCCCTTATGAGGAGGATGATGTAACTAGAATTATTCAAGATGATGTAAATGAAAAAATTTATAATGAGATAAAAAATTGGAGTGTAGCTGAGTTAAGAGAATGGATATTAAAAGAGACTACTACTGGTGCAGATATTAGAAGAATCAGTAGAGGTTTAACAAGTGAGATAGTTGCAGCTGTTGCAAAACTTATGTCAAATATGGATCTTATTTTAGGAGCTAAAAAGATAAGAGTTACTGCTCATTGTAATACAACTATTGGTTTAGACGGAACTTTTTCAGTAAGACTACAACCAAATCATCCAACAGATGACCCAGATGGAATTATTGTTTCTTTATTTGAAGGATTATCTTACGGAATTGGGGATGCAGTTATAGGATTAAATCCAGTTGATGATACTGTAGGAAGTGTTAAGAGAGTATTAGAAAAATTTGAAGAGATAAAACAGAAATGGCAGATTCCAACTCAAAACTGTGTACTTGCCCATGTAACAACGCAGATGGAAGCTGTTAAGCAAGGTGCGCCAACAGATTTGATTTTCCAAAGTATAGCTGGTTCTGAAAAAGGTAATGAGGCATTTGGTTTTACTTCTCAAATCATAGAAGAAGCAAGGCAATTAGTTCTTAAGGAGGGTACAGCGACTGGACCAAATGTTATGTACTTTGAAACAGGACAAGGTTCTGAATTGTCTTCAGATGCTCATTTTGGTGCAGACCAAGTGACGATGGAAGCTAGATGTTATGGATTTGCAAAGAGATTTCAACCATTCTTGGTAAACACAGTTGTAGGATTTATCGGTCCAGAGTATTTATATGACAGCAAACAAGTTATAAGAGCTGGTCTTGAAGATCACTTTATGGGTAAATTATCAGGTCTTCCAATGGGAGTAGATGCTTGCTATACAAACCATATGAAAGCTGATCAAAATGATATAGAAAACTTAGCAGTTTTACTAGCAACTGCAGGTTGTAACTATGTTATGGGTATTCCTCACGGAGATGATGTAATGCTTAACTATCAATGTACAGGATACCATGACTCTGCAGCTATAAGAAGTCTACTTGGATTAAGACCAATAAAAGAATTTGATCAATGGTTAGAGAAAATGGGAATTTCAAAAGATGGAAAGTTAACTTCAAGAGCTGGAGATGCATCTATATTTCTTAAAAAATAGTAAGGAGGGAAATCTATGTTTTCAGAAAAGGATTTAAAACAATTAGTAGAACAAGTGTTAGTTGAGATGACTACAAAGGAAGATATAAAAACTGAAATAAGTAAAACTGATAAATGTTGTCAAGTTGAAGAAGGAATGTTAGAAGATTTAACAGAAGTTGATATTAAAAGTCAATTATTAGTAGAAAGTGCTGAAGATAAAGAAGGATATTTAAAAATGAAAAAACACACTCCTGCAAGAGTAGGTATTGGAAGAGCAGGAACAAGATACAAGACAGAAACTATGCTTAGATTTAGAGCAGACCATGCTTCAGCTCAAGATGCTGTTTTTACAGATGTATCTGAAGAGTTTATAAAAGAGATGAATTTATTCTCTGTAAAAACTAAATGTGCAGACAAAGATGAATATTTAACTAGACCAGATTTAGGAAAAGTTTTTGACGAAGAAGAGATTTCAATAATAAAAGAAAAATGTGACAAAAGACCAACTGTTCAAATATATGTTTCTGATGGACTAAGTTCAACTGCTATAGAAGCTAACATAAAGAATGTACTTCCTGCATTGGTACAAGGTTTAGAAGGTTATGGAATAAATGTTGGAACTCCATTCTTTGTTAAGTATGGTAGAGTTGGGGCTATGGATGTTATATCACAAGAACTTGATGCAGATATAACTTGTGTACTCATAGGAGAAAGACCTGGTCTTGTAACAGCAGAAAGTATGAGTGCTTATATAGCATATAAAGCAACTGTTGGAATGGCAGAATCAAGAAGAACTGTTCTTTCGAATATTCACAAAGGCGGGACTCCACCTGTTGAAGCTGGTGCTCATTTAGCTGATATCATTAAAAAAATGCTTGAAGAAAAGAAGAGTGGCGTAGATTTAAAATTATAATTTTAATTATTATCCAAGGAGGAAAGTTAAATGAAAGGTGATGCATTAAAAACAAGTATACTAAGTATAAAAATCATATCAAATGTAAATGCTGATATGGCAAAAGAATTAAATCTTGATAGTGATTTAAGAGCAATAGGTCTTATAACTACTGATTGTGACGATGTAGGGTATACTGCAATTGACGAAGCAACAAAAAAAGCTGATGTTAAAGTGGTTTATGCAAAATCAATGTATGCAGGAGCAGGAAATGCTAGTACAAAATTAGCTGGAGAATTTATTGGAATTTTAGCAGGACCGTCACCAGCAGAAGTTAGAAGCGGATTAAATGCAGCTGTAGATTTTATAGAAAGCGGTGTAGCAGCTTTTTATAGTGCAAATGAAGATGACAGTATTCCTTATTACGCTCAGTGTGTCTCAAGAACAGGTTCTTATCTTTCTGAATCTGCAGGAATACAAGAAGGGGAAGCTTTAGCATATTTGATAGCACCACCACTTGAGGCAGTTTACGCATTAGATGCAGCTATGAAAGCAGCAGCAGTTGAAATGAAGACATTCTTCGGCCCTCCATCTGAAACAAACTTTGGAGGGGGATTACTAACAGGTAGCCAATCTGCATGTAAAGCAGCTTGCGATGCATTTGCAGCAGCTGTTAAATATATAGCTGATAATCCTACTGAGTATTAATAAA
Organism: Clostridium sediminicola; assembly: GCF_050402865.1. NCBI lineage: Bacteria > Bacillati > Bacillota > Clostridia > Eubacteriales > Clostridiaceae > Clostridium > Clostridium sediminicola. The sequence continues at coordinate 9,682 of NZ_BAABMF010000040.1, read as the reverse complement.
GGAATAGTTAATGAATAATTCGGCTATAGGATTAGTAGAAACTTATGGGTACATTGGTGCTATTGAAGCCTCAGATGTATGCTTAAAATCTGCAAATGTAGAACTTGTTGGCTGCGAATTTGTAACAGGTGGAATTGTAACTATCCAAATTACTGGTGATGTTGCAGCAGTAAAAGCGGCAATAGAAGCTGCTGAAATTGCGGTTAAAAAAGTCGGAACATTGAGGACAACACATGTAATAGCTAGAACTTCAGAAGATGTTTGGAAAATGCTAAAGAAAGAAAAAGAAGATAATAAAGAAAAAGAAATTGAAAATGAAGAGCCTAATCAAGAAACAAATAATAGAGTAGTTGAGGTAGTAGAAGAAACTTCAATAGATGATAGCTATGAAATAACAGAAAATATTGAAAAATTACCTGAAAATACTATCGTAGTGAAAAATGATGAAGTAAATGAAGAAGAAGGCACATCTGTTATAGATAGAAGAGATGAGTTGGAGAATATGAAAGTTTCTGAACTGAGAACTTTAGCTAGAAATATTAAACTTACTTCTTTAACCAAAAAGCAAATTAAGTTTGCAAAAAAAGATGAACTTGTTAAGGCTATAATTCAATTTTATGAAAGGAGCTAATGGCTTTGGAAAATTTAGATAAAGATTTAATGTCAATTCATGAAGCGAGAACTTTGATTGCGAAAGCTAAAAAAGCTCAACAACTATTTACAGATTTTAGTCAAGAAAAAGTAAATGACATTATAAAGGCTGTAACAGAAGCTGCAGAAGCTGAGTCTGAAAGATTAGCGAAAATGGCTCATGAAGAGACAGGTTTTGGAATATGGCAAGATAAAGTAATAAAAAATAAATTTGGTAGTAGAACAGTTTATGAGCACATAAAAGATTTAAAAACTGTTGGAATCTTAAAAAACGATAAAGAAAAAAGAATTATGGAAGTTGCTGTTCCTGTAGGAATAATAGCTGCACTGATTCCATCAACAAATCCAACATCTACAACAATGTTTAAAGCACTAGTATCTTTAAAAGCTGGTAATGCTGTAATTTTTTCACCACATCCAAATGCAAAGAAATGCATTATAGAGACAGCTAAGATATTGAATGATGCAGCGATTAAGGCGGGAGCACCTGAAGGATTAATAGGATGCATGACTGTTCTTTCAATCCAAGGAACTAGTGAATTAATGAAACATAAAGATATTGCATTGATTCTTGCAACTGGTGGAGAAGCTATGGTAAATGCCGCGTACAGTTCAGGTAATCCAGCTATTGGAGTAGGACCAGGAAATGGACCAGCTTTTATAGAGAAATCTGCAGATGTACAATTGGCTGTAAAGAGAATACTTGATAGTAAAACTTTTGATAATGGTACAATTTGTGCTTCTGAACAATCAATTGTAGTTGAAAAATGCATGAAAGCGAAAGTTATGACTGAACTTCAAAAACAAGGTGCTTATTTCCTATCAGAAGAGGATTCAGACAAATTGGGTAAATTTATTTTAAGAGCTAATGGCACTATGAATCCTGCTATTGTAGGAAAAAGTGTTCACGTAATAGCAAATTTAGCTCATTTAAATGTACCAGAAAACACTAGAGTTTTAATTTCTGAGCAAACAAGTGTTGGAAAATTTAATCCATATTCAAGAGAAAAATTAGCACCTATTCTTGCTTTCTATGTTGAAGAAGATTGGGAAAAAGCTTGTAAGAAATGTATAGAGCTTCTTATGAATGAAGGAAAAGGACATACTCTAGTATTACACTCAAATAATGAAGAGATAATAAAGGAATTTGCACTTAAAAAACCTGTTTCAAGATTACTTGTAAATACTCCAGGAGCTTTAGGTGGAATTGGTGGAAGTACAAATCTTGTTCCTTCATTAACACTAGGATGTGGAGCAATTGGTGGAAGTGCAACTTCTGATAATGTTGGACCTATGAATCTTATTAATATAAGACGAATAGCATACGGAGTAAGAGAATTAGAAGAGTTGAGAGGCAGTGCTATAGAGGAAACTAATGGTGCTATCCCTGACAAATACATTGATTTAATCGTAAATAAGATATTAGAAAGATTAGCTAATCAAAAATAAAAATGTTTTACATTAAACTTATTAAAATAAAAAAATTAACCCAAAATTAGGAGGAAATAAAAATGGCAAACACAAATGCATTAGGAATGATTGAAACAAAAGGATTAGTAGGAGCAATTGAAGCAGCTGACGCAATGGTTAAAGCAGCAAATGTAACTTTAGTTGGAAAAGAGCAAATCGGTGCAGGACTAGTAACTGTAATGGTAAGAGGAGATGTTGGAGCAGTTAAAGCAGCTACTGATGCAGGCGCAGCTGCAGCAGAAAGAGTAGGGGAATTAATTTCAGTTCACGTAATTCCAAGACCTCACAATGAAATGGAAGCTATTCTTCCAAAGAGTGAAGCATAATTTATAGCTTTAAAAGGAATGGAACTTTAAAGAATTATATACTGCTTTAAAGTTCCATATCCACTTAAGGAAGAGACATTCATAAAGGATGTGAAATAATGAGCTTATTGACTGAATCTAAAATTAGAAAAGAACTTAGAGATAATGAAATAACAGAATATAGAGTTAGCAAAAAAGATATTATAACTCCATCTGCTAGGGCTTTTCTAAGTCAAAAGAATATAAAGTTAATAATTGAAGATGATGAAAAGAAAAAAGATGAAAAAATAAGTAAAGTTAATGATCCCCAAAAAAATAAAGGTATGATGCCTAGATTTGAAAACATCTATGGAGGGTATTTTGAAAATAAACCTGAATTTATGACATCATTATTTGGAAATAAATTGGTGTATAAAGATCATCCTAGAATAGAATTAAGGGGAGAGTTAGACAGCGTTCAAGCTGATATATTACAAACTCAGTTCCTTGCTAATAAAGGTAAGAAAGCTAACCTTGTTAAAGATTTAGAAGAGGTACTTTCTGTTGTAAGAAATATAATGAAGGCTGAAATTCTAAATGAAGAATTAGTTATTGATAAAATCTTAGGAATGACTGAAGATGAAATTAGATTTACTTCTCATAATCCAAAAAAATATTTAGGAGTAGAACATGATTTTTATCCTAAATACGACTTAGGAGAATGTTATCTAGCATTGAATTCTTTAAGAACTAGAATTAGAGGGGTAGAAATTTCAGCTATAAAAGCCTTTAAGGACAATTATGGAAATGTTGAAAGAATTGATATATTAAGGGTTTTAAATAGATTAAGTAGTTGCTTTTATGTTATGATGCTTAGGCTAAAAGCAGGTCATTACAAATAAGGAGTTGAAAATAAATGCACATAAATGATGCGAATATTGATTTAATCGTTGACAAAGTTGTAAGTTTTTTAGACATTAAATGTGCTGAAAAAAAGGATACTATACCAGTTGAAGCTTCAGGACGACATGTACATCTTAGTCAAGAACATGTAGAAATGCTTTTTGGAAAAGATTATGAGCTTACTCAAAAAAGAGAACTTTCTCAACCGGGACAATATCTTACTAATGAAAAAATAACATTAATTGGTCCTAAAGGAACTATTCATAATGTATCAGTTCTAGGACCTGCAAGAAATAAAACTCAGATAGAGGTTTCACAAACGGATGCTAGAATTTTAGGAGCGAAGGCACCTGTTAAAGAGTCGGGGGATATTTCAGCAAGTGCACCAATAGTGATAGCTACATCTAAGGCTGTAGTGAAATTGGATGAAGGTCTAATAATTGCAAAAAGGCATATACACTTAACTCCTGAGGATGCTAAAAGATTTAATGTAAGAGATAAAGAAATAGTTGGACTAGAAATATTAAGTAATAGATCTGTAATATTCAAAGATGTGGTAGTTAGGGTAAGTCCTAAATTCAATACTTCTGCTCATATTGATTATGATGAAGCTAATGCGTGTTCTTTTGCTAATGGAATGGAAGCTAAAATAATTAAACTTCAAAGGGGTATATAGTAATGAGTACATTAAATAGAGTTGATGAATTAATCAGCGCTGTTGAAAAAACTATAGAAAATCCTAAGAAAAATTTTAATGGTGAGAATATCTATGTTGGTGTGGATTTAGGTACTGCATATACAGTTATTGTGGTTCTTGATAAGGATAAGACCCCTATTGCTTGTGAAATGGAATTTGCTCAGGTTATAAAAGATGGACTTGTTGTAGATTACATTGGAGCTTTAAACATTGTAAAAAGATTAAAGAAAAAAATTGAGGACAAATTAAACATTGAACTTACCAAGGCTGCAATAGCTGTTCCACCTGGTACTGGTAAAAGAGATACACAAACCCATGTATATGTAGTTGAAGGAGCTGGCATGGAAGTTGTTTCAATAGTAGACGAACCAACTGCAGCAAATGAAGTTTTACAGGTTAATAATGGTGTTGTCGTGGATGTAGGTGGAGGAACAACTGGCCTTTCTGTTTTCTTAGATGGGGAAGTGGTTTATACTGCTGACGAAGCAACTGGAGGAACACAGCTTTCACTTGTAGTTGCAGGAGGATACAAGATTAGCTTTGAAGAAGCTGAAGAGAGAAAAAAGAAAAAAGAAAACAAGCATGAGATTCTAACAATGGTAACTCCAGTGATTCAAAAGATAGCAACAATTGTTAAAAGACACATTAATGATTTTAATGTAAACGAAATATATCTGGTTGGAGGAACTTGTTGCTTGGAAGGCTTTGAAAAAGTTATTGAAAAGGAAACTGGCATAAAGACAATAAAACCACAAAATCCATTTTTGGTAACTCCATTGGGGATTGCAATGAATTGTAGTAAATAGAAAGGAGGTAATGTAAATGGATTTGGAAAAGTTAGTTGACATGATTACAAAGGAAGTTATGAGAAAAATAAAAGAATCTATGGAATCAGAAAATAGTATTGTTAATCGTCCAAGCATTCTTATTGTTGAATCATCTCAAAGTGATATATATAGTAATCTTGTCAGCAAGATAGATTCTAATAAGTATTTAATTCATTCGAAAGAGGATATGAATAGTAATCTTGATTCTTATGATAATATTATTATAGGTTCTATAAATAATAGAGAACTTGCAAACTTGGCACTAGGAGTACAGTTTGGTGAAAAGGAAAAAATAATAATCGACTCAATATTACTAGGAAAGGATATTTTCTTAGTAGAGGAAGGAATTGAATACAGAAAATACAAAGATAAGGCCAATAAAATATTCTATTCTTTGTATAGAGAATATGAAAATAAACTTATAAATTATGGTATTAAACTTGTTAAAGAGGATATTATAAGTAAAATAAGCAGTGATAAAAAGATAAACAACATTGAAAGAATTGAATCTATTGGTTTTACTGCAATTGAAAATAAAGAGGACAATACCAAATCTAATGTAATTAATGATGAGATGCAAATCTTTGATTTCAGTAAAAAAAGATTGATTACTGAAGCTGAATTAAGAAAAGCATTTAATAAAGGTATGGAGGGAGTAAAGCTTTCCTCTAAAACAATATTAACACCTCTTGTAAAAGATTTTATTAGAATGAACAATATTAAAATTATCCAAATTAAATAAAAGGAAGGATATTATTGTGATTATAGGAAATGTTGTTGGAAATGTATGGGCTACAAGGAAAGATGAAAATTTAAGAAGTTTCAAGCTTCTTGTTGTGAAGCCAATGAAATTTAGTGAAGATAAAGATTCTGACGTATTTGTCGCTGTAGACAGTGTTGGAGCTGGAATTGGAGACACTGTTCTTGTTTCCAATGGTAGTGCTGCAAGGGTATCCCTTTATAATGATAACGGAGGAACACCAGTTGATGCTACAATAGTTGCAATAATTGATACAGTAGATATTGATAAAAGTTCATTGGAATAGTTAAGATATGAATAAAAATAATAAATTTTAGGAGGTTTCTCATGGGTATTAATGAAATCATTTTATATATTATGGTAGTATTTATGATTTTAGGAGCAGTTGATAAAATTATTGGTAATAAATATGGTTTAGGTGAGCAGTTCGAAGAAGGATTTATGGCAATGGGTTCATTAGCATTAGCTATGGTTGGGGTTGTATCTTTGGCACCTGTTTTAGCTAAAATCTTAAAGCCAGTGGTAGTTCCTGTTTACACAGCCCTTGGAGCAGATCCAGCAATGTTTGCTACTACACTTTTAGCAAATGATATGGGAGGATATCCTTTAGCATTGGAAATGGCATCTTCTCCAGAAGCGGGAGTTTTTGCAGGATTGATTCTTGGTGCAATGATGGGACCAACAATTGTTTTCACTATACCAGTTGCTCTTGGAATTATTAAAAAAGAAGATCATAAATTCTTAGCAAAAGGTGTACTTGCAGGTATGATTACTATTCCAGTAGGAAGTTTCTTTGGTGGATTAGTTGCAGGCTTTGATGTTTCAATGATTTTAAGCAACCTTGTACCTATAGTTATTTTTGCAGCTCTTATTGCAGTTGGTTTATGGTTGATTCCTGAGAAGATGATAAATGGATTTAGTATATTCGGTAAAGGTGTTGTAGTAGTAATCACTATTGGTCTTGTTGCAATTATAATTGAAACTTTAACTGGATTTGTTGTAATACCAGGTATGGCACCAATATCTGATGGTATAGAAATCATAGGAGCAATAGCTATAGTTCTTGCTGGAGCATTCCCAATGGTATTTGTTATAACAAAAGTTTTCAAAAAGCCTTTAATGAAGCTTGGTGGATTATTAGGTATGAATGATAAAGCTGCAGCTGGTATGGTAGCAACTTTAGCTAATAACATCCCAATGTTTGGTATGATGAAAGATATGGATGATAGAGGAAAAGTTATAAACGTTGCTTTTGCAGTAAGTGCTGCCTTTGTATTTGGTGATCACTTAGGATTTACTGCTGGTGTTAATAAAGAAATGATTTCAGCTATGATAGTAGGAAAACTTATTGGTGGTATTACAGCTGTAATGGTTGCAATGTTAATTACTAGAAAGACTGCTGCAGAAAAATAGAAAAGACTTTGAAGTGATTCGGGAGGTATTTAGAATATGGAAAATATAGATTCAAAAGTATTAGAAGAATTAGTTAGAAAAATAATTGAAGAAAAATTATCTAATAGCAATAATAATGAAGACTTTGAGAGGCATATAGATCCAAGTGGTATTATGTCTATTAAAACTGCTACAGTTAAACCTGAGAAATTTGATACAGGTAAAGAAGGAGATAAAGTCTATCTAAAGGATGTAATGAGTGTTGAAGAAAGTCCGAGACTTGGCTGTGGTATCATGGAAATGGAAGAATCGGCCTTTGACTGGACATTAAAATATGATGAAGTTGATTATGTTATTGATGGAACTTTAGAAATTATTATTGATGGAAGAAAAGTAGTAGGGAATAAAGGGGATATAATTTTTATTCCTAAAAACTCTACAATACAATTCTCTGTACCAGAGTTTGCAAGATTCATGTATGTAGTATACCCAGCTAACTGGGCAGATCAATAGTAATAACGCATAAGAAGAGAGCTGATAGTTTATCGGCTCTTTTCTTAATTAATAAAGGAACTAATTAATTGTTTCAATAAACTTAAGGAAAGCATTTTGACCTTTATCATTTCTTTTGAATACTCCAGCATGTTCAAGGACAGTCATAAATTTTATACCTACTTCCTTTTGTAATATTTTAAAAGCATCTTTTTCAGTGAAGGGATTGTAAGATATTCTAAGGGATTCTACCCATTCAGAGTGTTTTAGTAAATCTTCTTCTTCAATTAATAAGTCTTTTCTAACTAAATACTTTCCTAATCTATTAAGCTCTGATTTTAATCTAGCGGGTAATACTGCTAGTCCCATAACTTCAATAAGTCCTATGTTTTCTTTTTTGATATGATGAACTTCAGCATGAGGATGGAATATACCTAAAGGATGCTCGTCACTTGTTCTATTGTTTCTCATAACTAAATCTAATTCAAATAGTTCCTTTCTTCTTCTAGCTATAGGAGTAATTGTATTATGAGGAGTAGCATCAGTTTCAGCATATATTTCTACTGTTACATCACTGTATGTTCTCCAATTTTTAAGGATAATTCCTGCTGCTTCTGCTAATTCTTCTTTATTTTTAGACTGAATTCTAAGTACAGACATAGGCCATTTAACTATACCAGCTTTTATTTTAGGGAAGTTTTTAAGTTTAACTTCTTTTTCTATAGAAGCTTTAGCCATTGCAAATTCATAGTGCCCACCTTGGAAGTGATCATGAGAAAGTATTGAACCACCAACTATTGGCAAATCAGCATTTGAACCGATAAAGTAATGTGGAAAAATATCTGTAAATTGAAGTAATCTATCAAAAGATGATTTAGTGATTTTCATTGGAGCATGTTCACCTTTGAAAATTATGGAATGCTCATTATAGTATACATAAGGAGAATATTGCAAAAACCATTTATCACCTGTTAACTCAATAGGAATGATTCTGTGGTTACCTCTAGCAGGGTGATTAACTCTTCCTTTATATCCTTCGTTTTCTTTACATAGTAAACATTTTGGATAAGATGTTGATTTCATATTTTTTGCAGCAGCGATTGCTTTAGGATCTTTCTCAGGCTTAGATAAATTTATAGTTATGTCTAAATCTCCATATTGAGTTTCAGATTTCCACACTAGGTTCTTTGCTATTCTATCAGTTCTTATATAATTAGATGATTTGCTTAAATTGTAAAAATAATCAGTTGCATCGATTGGATTTGATGCATACTTATGGTTGAATTCAGTTATAACCTCTGATGGTCGAGGCATAAAACAATTCATAATTTCTGTATCTAGTAGATCTCTAAAAACAGGGGTATTGTTTTCTATAAGATTGTTATTATAAGCCCAATTTAAAATGTTATCTAATATCGAAGATAATTTAAGCGTGTTACTATAGTCATCCTTTATATATTTTACTTCATCCAATTTCAAAACAGATAATAATCTATTAGTAGAGTAGATAATATCATTCTCAGTAATTAAATTATTTTGTAATGCATAATTAACTAATTTGCTTATTTCAATGTTAATATCAAAATCCATTTAAAGTGGCCTCCTGTAATGTAGCTATTATTTTTGACATAGAAAAGGTTTTCTATTTTCCTATATTTGGGGGCTAGGTAGATAAACCTAGTGTAATAAGAAAATTGTTTAGTATAAACACATAGAAAACCTTTTCTATGCTTCTAACTTAATTTTATCAAATAATAAAATAATATGCAAGAAATACATTTTTGTTTTAAGTATTGTGAAAATAAATAAGCATTATGAGCAATAATTATAAATTGCGAAGAAAAACGCTTTGCAATTTATAGTGACAAGTTGCAAGTGATAAGTCACAAGTTATGGATACCTTTCGTAAACAAAAGCTTTTAATTAAATAAAAGATAAAAAGATTCCTTTTGCATAGCAAAAGATCAGATTTTCAGTTAGCGAAGCTAACAAAGGCTTGATTAAAGATTTTCTGCAAGAAAATCAACCTTAACTTGTCACTGTTTTAGTTCGCCTTTTATTTCAAGTACGACTTTATTTTTGTATAGACCAGTTATAAAAAGTCAATAATTTTTTTCGAAAAATTTATTTTAAAAAATGGTACACTTAATAAACCATCATTTTTAAACAAACAATGGACAAAGATTAGTTTGGTAATGTACGTTAA
>NZ_BAABMF010000039.1:0-19157 GCF_050402865.1 Clostridium sediminicola | reverse complement strand
AGAGTTATAGACCTGAGACATCTATAGAGATGCACGGGATCTATTCTACATTTAAGTTTCAAAAGGATTAAATGTAGATAACTATGATTAAGTAAAATTTAGAGTTATAGACCTGAGACATCTATAGGGATGCACGGGATCTATTCTACATATAATCTTTAGAAGGATCATATGTAGATAAAACTGAACCAATATTTGTTACTATACAGCTATTGATAAATCGAAAAGTATCAACATAGATTATGGACAGGGATTCTATCTAGGTAAACTATCTCGATTAATTGATAAATAATAATATAATAACTTAGTGTAGACATTAAAGCACATAGTCTATTATAATTTTTTAATAAATAAGTGTGCTCAATTTGATTTTGAGCACACATCACTGAGGATAAAATGGATATTATAATTTAAAGTATAAATATAGAATCTTTTTTAAAATGGGAAATACCCCTATTTGTATGAAATTTCCATTAAACATAAAGGATGAGTCATAGTCTTGTGCCCAATATGTTCTCTGTTCAAAGTAGTAAATGAATCATCAATTAATATGACATTTTTTTGACCTGGACCAATTTTCATTAAAGTTCCAACAATAAATCGTTTCATGTTTACTAAAAAACTATTTCCGATAATATTAATAAGCATTTAATTATCTGTTTCTGGAACTTTAACATCAAATAACTCTATGATGGTATTTTTATTCTTCTTTTATTTGTAAAATACGAAAAATCATGATTTATAAATAATTTTTTTGCTACAACTCGAATAACTTTTATATTTAATATTTTTTTAATCTACATGTTTGATATCTTTCAAAAAATAAAAAGTCTTTCGAGTCTTTCTTCAAAAGTCTGCACTGGTAAGTTGTTTTTTTATTATTTAATCTACTATGAAATCTTTCATTGACTTTTCAAAATATTTTACAATAATATCCTCTGGAAGATATTTCGATATAATGATGTATTTATGTCATTTAATTACAATTATTCATTTTAGCAACCTACCGAATTCTAATTTCCATTTGTTCTGTAGCATAGAATGTTCAATTATTATATCATATTATTTATTAAGAAGTTAAATAATATTTTTATGTTATTTAATGGTTAAACCATAAAAAGTAACTTGAACTAACTTCAGGAGCAATAAGTATTGCAGACTAAACCCTCTTATAATTTCTTCTACATATTGTTCAATCAATTTTTATGCAATTGTTTTATATATTGCACAAAAAACAAGTTTCACAATATATAAAAGTCTTATAAAGAAAGTATTTTAAAATGGCATGAAACTTGCGAATGTATAAATTGTAAGATAAGGATAATTATTTGATTTGAATTATAAGAAAAAAAGGAGTCATGTTCATGGAATTTCAAAAAATTAAATATTCTCAAAGTAATGGGATTGCATATATTAAATTGAATAGTCCCAAAAACTTAAATGCACTAGATGAACCAATATTAGATGATCTAATGGTTGCATTAGATATGTGTACAGAGGATGAAACTGTAAAAGTGGTAGTTATTTCCGGTGATGGGGAAAGTTTTAGTGCAGGTGGAGATATTGGAATGATGTTAAAGGGTTTAGAAAGTGGGGAGCAAAAGCTTGGTGCGAGTGTACGTAAAGTTGGTATCGCTGCTTTAAAAATTCGCAATCTAAGAAAACCTGTTATTGCTTCTGTGCATGGACCAGTCGCTGGGGCTGCATTTAATTTCGCCTTACTTTGTGATTTCCGTATTGCTGCAGAAAATTCAAAATTTATACAAGCTTTTGTAAATATTGGCTTAGTTCCTGATATGGGGGGGACTTTCTTACTTACGCGTATGTTAGGAGCGGCTAGAGCTACTGAGTTAATCATGACAGGAAGAACTGTAAGTGCAGAAGAAGCACTATCATTAGGATTGGTTGATCAAGTAGTACCTTTAGAAAAATTAGAAGAGGTTACTTTGAAATTTGCTCAAAAACTTAGTGCTTTACCAAGTATAGCATTAGGAAAAATGAAAGCGCTTGTAAATAGAACTGCTTTCTTTGGGTTTGAAAACGATTTCGATAATGAAACAGAATATCAGGTTCAATGTACAAATACTGAAGACTTTAAAGAAGGTATCAGAGCTTTTGCTGAAAAAAGAAAACCAAATTTTCAAGGAAAATAAAAGGGGGATATATCATGGAATGGAAAAAAATATATAAAAATAAAGTTGTGTCAGTGGAAGAAGCTGCATCTAAAATTAAATCAGGAGATAGAGTGTGGATACAATCAGCTGCTAGTACACCTGCAGCTCTTGTAAATGCAATGTGTAATCGATATCAAGAATTAGAAAATGTTGAAATTCATGAGGGGCTTGCATTTCATGTATTTGATTGTTTTAAGGCTGAATTGAAAGGACATATTAGTGATCATTCATGGTATATGGGAGGACCTACAAGGAAATTCAAGAAATTTGGGAATATTAATTATGCTTCGATACATCTTTCAAAATTATATGAGTATATTGAAAAAGTAGCTCCAACTGTGACAATTTGTGAAGTTTCACAGCCAGATGAAGATGGATATATGTGTTATGGGCCATCAGGAGTTGTTACAGGCTATGAATCAGTTAAAACAGCAGATAGAATTATAGTTCAAGTTAACAAAAATGTTCCATTTATTTATGGAGAGAATAATAAAATACATGTTAGTGAAGTGACTTATATTTGTGAAAATGACCATCCTGTTCCAGAATTACCTCAAGCCCCTATGTCAGAAGAGGATAAGGCAATCGCTAAACATATAATTCCTTATATATCAGATGGTTCAACAATTCAATTAGGCATTGGAGGTACAGCAAACGCAGTTGGTTATGGATTGGAAGATAAAAAAGATTTAGGTGTTCATAGTGAAATGCTTACTGATTCAATGGTTTATTTAGCTAAAATAGGAGTAATTAATAATAGTAAAAAGAATTATAAACCAGGGAAGATGGTAATTAGTTTTGGTCTGGGTAGTAAAGAATTATATGAATTTATGGATAAAAACCCATCGATAGAGATAAAACCATTTAAAGATGTAAATGATCCTCAAAAAATTGCTAAAAACGATAATTTAATATCAATTAATAATGCTTTAAGTGTAGATTTAATTGGTCAAGTTTCATCTGATTCAATTGGATATAATCAATTCAGTTCTACAGGAGGACAATTAGACTTTGTTAGAGGAGCTGTTATGTCTAAAGGTGGAAAATCATTCATTTGTTTACCTTCAACAGTTAATAGTAAGGAAGGAAGAAAATCTAGAATTGTGATGGCATTTTCACCAGGAACAGCAGTTACAGTACCAAGAACAGATGCACAATATATAGTTACTGAATATGGAGTTGCTGATGTATATTGTAAAAGTATTCAAGAGCGTGCAAAAGCAATAATAAGTATAGCTCATCCAGACTATAGAGAAGAATTGACTAAACAAGCTATTGAAGCAGGTTTAATTAAAGAGTAAGTTAAAATGTTTAGGGGCTGTCTCAGAATAAAAAACTGAGATAGCTTCAGTTTTTTATTTCCAAACGAAAAAAGTCTGTTGTTGATCCACCCACCCATTTCAAAATACTACTTATATATGCATATTCTCAAGGATTTTTTCAACCCGTAAAATATAAGATTCCTGTACACGAGATATCAACTCCTTATGGCTATTAGGTGGAAAAAAAGCCCCAGATCACAACACTATCATATTTCAATAACTTAATGCTTAATGTATTTAAGGTTCTAAAGTTTTTTTAAAACATCTTTAAACATTTCTTTTAGTGCATCTAATATTTGTTACTATACACATATGGTTAAATATCGATAGCTATTTTACTATATATATTTAAACGACAAAAAGAGATAGTTTTCATTATGTATATCCCTTAAAAGTGTAGCTTTGTACAATTTGAGATGTGTAAAAAGAATAAGGCTTGTGCTTTTTGCATTTTTTATTTTCATATATGCCTTAATATTAATTATATAATCTTCTTCAATGCCATTGCACATTGCACATTGCACATTGCACATTGCACATTGCACATTGCTATACGTTTAACAAATTTAATTGAATAAATATTTAATTTATTGATTTTTATAGACATATTATTATCTTTCATTGAACATATTAATATATTCACATTATAACTAATGATTTTTATTTTGTTTTTTTTAGGTTTCTTCAGAATTAGATAATTATTGACATCAATGTTGCAAATCCAGTAGTTTAGCATGATTATCTTTACATTAATTAGGAATAACAACTATAAAAGTTAGGAAATTTAATCAAAAATTTAGGTTGAGGATATTTTTATGTTCAGAATTATTTGAAGAAAAATGAAAAGTCTCTATTTGTACTATTCTACTAAATGAAATGTTTCACCTAATGGGTATTTTTGCGCAAGGATTTTATATATGGAACATGTATTTAGCTGGTTTATTGGTTGGCATAGTTTTTGCTTATATATATGGTTGAGAGTATATAATAAAAATAAAAAGGAGTGTGTTATCATGGATTTTAAGAAGATTGAGTAGCTGTATCAAATGGAGTAGCTTCTATAGTAATAAATAGTCCTAATAACTTAAATTCATTTGATGATGATATGGAGGAGGATTTATTAAAAGCATTAGATGTGTGAAGAAGTTGAATCAGTTAAAGTAGTAGTTATTTTAGGTAAAGGTTTTAGTGTAGGTATTGGATTATTTTATAAAAACCTTAAATCGGGGGGGAGTTTCTATTTAAACAATACATTCTAAAATATTAGCAAAATACCTTTGAGTAAAAAAATTAAAAGAACTAGTTATATCATCTGTTTCTGAAGCTATTATAGGTGCAGGAAGTGTATATTTACTTATTCATGCCATCTATGTTTTTAAGACAACTTAGATAATAGTATCTGGTAAGTCAATATTATCTGAAAAAGCTTTGGACTTAGATTTAGTCAATAAAGTAGTTACTGTAGAAGAAATTGAAGATAAATAGGTGATTTAAAAAAACAAAAGGAATATTAATAAATTAGATAAAGCAATAATAAAGATTTAAAAAGAAAATCATAACAGCAGATGAAGCAGTAATGATGGTTACGCCAATTGATAAACATGGTTATTTTAATTTTGATCCGAGTGTTGTAAGCGCATGGCAATGATGGAAACCGATGATACTTTTATTTTAGAAATTAACGAAAGCTTACCTCGTTGTTTACAACGTATCCAGGAAAACGTACGCATTTTATAAGAAGACTATATATAGAAAGTAAAAATCTTCTTTTTTGCAATGGGAATCCCAGAAATATATGAATTTATTGATGATAATCCAGGATTAGTAGCTTGCCCAATAGATTATACAAATGATTCAAGAGTAATATAACAGATAGATGATATATATTTTAATAAATGTAGCAGTAGAAATGGATTTATTTGGACAAGTTTGTGCAGAGACTATTGGTACAGTCGAAAAATTGGATTTTGTAGAAGGAACATATAAATCAAAGGGTGGACAGAGTTTTGTTTTCTTACCTTCAATTAAAGGCAAAATATCTCAAACAATAAACCTACACTTTCACCAGGAATAATAGTAACGGATCTAAGGTCAGCTATAGATATGATAGTTACAGAATATGCAATAGCTAAAATTAAAGGTGAAAATACTTGGTAAAGAGCTGAGAAGCTAATGAATATTGCACATTTTGATTTTCGGAATGAGTTGATTGAAGAAACTGAAAAAATGTTAAAAAAGTAAAAGTGAAGTAAAAAATACAGATAGAGAGAGGTTAATAATTTGAATGATTATGTTAATGAAAGAAGATTTAAAAACTCGGTAGTTAGTGGTTTAGCATCAGTAGCTTTTATAATTGTTTTTGTGTCTATTGCATGGCCTATTTGGTCGACTCTATTTAAAAAGTTAATTATGATGATTGCAGGAGCAGGATTAGTTGGGATAGACGAGCACTTAGTAGGTCATTATGTTAAAGATGTTGTTGAAGGTTCATATTTTTGGTTAGTAATCAATTCTTGGGTTTGGTTTACTTTGATATTTGGTAATTATGGAAAGTATAAAAAAACTAATAAACAACCTCAGGCTGGTTTTAGATATTTATTGATGGCTTTTGGTGCTGGAATATTAGGTTTTGTAGTTTTTACTGGATTTTTAGGTACCTGGTGGAAACCATTTAGTTGGGCTATTTTATTCACTCCTAAAACTCCTGAAGAAGTAGAATTAGCAATAAAAGGTTGGGGTTGCACTAATTTCTATGCTTTGACTATTATTATTACTCAACTTCCATTTGTAAGTATTTTTCACAAGTTTCCTTTTGCGAAAAATATCAAAGAGCCTTGGGTAGGTTTTGGAACTATGGCTATTAGTACTGCTGCCACTTTGCTTGTTTGGTTCGCTATTTTTGTGCCAAGTTATTTTAAATTTACTTTAGATGGTGTTTTAATGGTAGAACAACCATTTGGAACTTATACAGCCTTTTTAGCTTGGTGTCAATGTTTTGTTTTCTTGTTCTTGTTCCCAGCTGAAGGTGGGGAGAATTTTCCAATGAAATTATTTGCAAAAAAACAACCTTATATGGGATTTGTAGGCATAGCTATTGCCTATGTTGGTTCATTTATATTACTTGGTGGTTTACGCATTATTTTGGCTGGATTAGCTGAATCAATGGGAATGGGTATTAATTTAGTAGTTGCATCTTTTGCATTGACACTTGTATGTACTCTGTTAACATGGCATCATGTTTTCTTTGATTTTCCTGGAACAGATTTAGTAGCTAGTTCAGGAAAGAGAGCATTAATTCGTTTAGCAATTGTGTTTGTAGTAGGTTCAGTAGTTGGTGTTATTTGGTTAAAAACATATACAATGTTACCTTTTGCGGGGAATAATTTTGGTATGGGTTATCCAATGCTAGGCATACTTGCTGGTCAGTTTGTTTACCTTGCTCCATTATTAATTTTTAATACTTACTTTGACAAATGCCCTATAGGCTTTACGCAAAGAAAAAAAGAAGAAGAAAGTGTAAAGGCGGAATTATAAGGACTTCGAAAATATTTTATATAAAAGAGAAGGTAATTTAGGAATATTAAGTATTAATATTCCTAAGGTATTAAATGTTAAACTACAAAAGTAAGTTGAACTAACTTCAGACACAATATCTGCTACAGATTGAACATTTCTAACACTATATATTGTGTCTGAAGTTTAACTAAAATACTTTTTGTGGATTAACCATTAAATGCTTTAAACTTAAAGATATTAAAAGAATTAAATAATGTAATTGATATTATTGAGAAAGAAGTTTAAGTATAAAAAGTACCTTAATGCCATCTGAAATATACCTTATAGAGTAGACCGTATTAAAAGTCCACTCTATAGGGTATTTTTTAGTATGAACCTCTTGGGTTTGTTTATTAATGTGCGTCCTTTTTAACTATATTAATGGTACTATGATTTGAAATATATACTGTAATTCTAACTAAGTTGCAAATACATAATATGTGGACATTGTTACTAGTAGTTATTTTCTTCTTTAGTGTTCATTTCAATGGTTAGCAATCCATTTACTAGATAGAGCATTATGTATTAGCGGAATATTTGGAGTTGTAAAATTGATGAGCAACACTGTAAACCATGAAGCAGAGGAATTGAATAAGGCATAAAGAGAGAAAATAATTTTCTTTGTTGGAGTAAGTATATGTATTGTTAGAGGTATGGAGCTGAGACATTTCTTGTGATGTATCAATTTATTCTACACGGTAGCTTTATTTTTTATATTTAATATATAAAGTTGTTTTTTATATCTGATGATAAATGTATCTTCAAGGGTTTACATTAATTCACATACAATTGTTGAACCTATTTCTTATGAACAAGGTTGAAGAAAACAGTTAGTAAAGACAATCAAAGAAGTAGTAAATATGATGTAAGAAGTGCAAATAATGCACAACAAATCTAAAAACTGCACACAAAACAAATGAGGGCAGTTAAACAATAAACTATTCTTAATACAATAAAGTTAATATCTAAATTCAAGAATGGTTTATTCTTAGGTTTATAATAAAATAATAGTTGTTTTATCATACAATTTAATTTTTGGCATGATATTTGCTGTTTAAATATGTGTATAACATATCAAAAGCAAATAAAAAAATAGCTGATTGCAAAACTATTAGTTTAAATGAGGCAACATAAAACATAAAATTATTTAATTTTTTAAAATATAAAATTCATTGCTACTAATGATTTTATTGGAATTATACTACAATCTTTAATCTTAGAGATGTATAACAAAATCTGATTTAAATATAGAAAATTGAGATATATGAGGGAGTGTATTAAAGCCCAAAAGAGATATCAATTCACTAGATAAATATAATTTAAAAACTAATTTTTCAATCTCAGATATATCAAGGAATTTTTGAATTATTAATGGTGGTAGCATTGAAGAAAGAGAGTATTTTCTAAGTCTATTAGTCGTAGAATAGTAGGCGTTAAAAAATTTTTCAGGTATAAATAGCTTTGAGTTTATATACTCTTCAAATAGTTTTATAAATTTAGAATTGTCTTCTTTAAAAAAATCTATGACTTATTGGAAAATATATGGGAGATAAATTTGATTTTTCAAATTGTTCATAAGGGATTCCTACTGTTCAATTTATTGTCTGATAAATATAATATTCGACAAAAGTAGGGAAAATCCTTTTTGATAAAGTTTGTAGAACCTTAAACCTTAACGGGTAAAAGAGTTTTGCACATGGCTAAATAAAAAAATAGGGGGTTTATTCTGATGTTTACTAAGGAACAAGAATTAGTGAGAAAATCAGTAAGAGAATTTGCAGAAAAAGAACTAGCGCCATCAGCAGCAGAAATTGATAAAACAGGCATATATCCAAAGGAATTATGGGCTAAAATGGCTAGATATAACTTTATAAGTGCATCTATTCCAAAGGAATATGCAGGTGGAGGAGGAGGTTTTACTTCCTTAGCTATAGTTATTGAAGAATTGAGTAAAAAGTGTGGGGCAACTGGTACACTTATAGCAGGTAACTCGTCTTTGTTCGCTACTCATTTATATCTATTCGGGACTGAAGAACAAAAACAAAAATATTTGGTTCCAATGGCAAAGGGTGAAAAAACAGGGGCTTTTGGATTAACTGAGCCTGGTGCAGGTTCAGATGCCGCTTCTCAGCAAACTACAGCTGTTTTAGAAGGAGATCACTATGTATTAAATGGAACCAAGTGTTTTATTACATGTGGGGCTATATGTGATTTTGTTACAGTAATTGCAATGACAGATAAATCTAAGGGTGTAAAAGGACTAAGTGCTTTTATAGTTGAGTCAAATTGGGATGGATTTAAAGTAGGTAAAAATGAAGATAAGCTAGGAATAAAGGGAACTGTTACATCTGAACTAATATTTGAAAATGTCAAAGTGCCTAAAGAAAACCTTATAGGAAGAGAAGGTCAAGGATTTAAAATAGCAATGACATCTCTTGAATCGGGTAGGATAACAGTGGCTGCACAGGCTTTAGGTATTGCACAGGGTGCCTTAGATGAAGCGGTGAAGTATGTAAAGGAGAGAAAGCAGTTTGGAAAGTCTTTAGATAAATTCCAGGGACTTCAGTGGATGATAGCAGAGATGGAGACTAAAATAAATGCTGCAAGAGGGCTTGTTTATGACGCAGCATCAAAAAAAGATGCAGGTTTGTCTGTAATTAAAGAAGGTGCCATGGCGAAATTGTATGCGTCTGAAGTAGCGATGGAAGTTACTACAAAGGCACTACAATTACATGGAGGATATGGATACATTAAAGATTATTCAATTGAAAGAATGTTCAGAGATGCAAAAATAACTGAGATTTATGAGGGTACTTCAGAGGTACAGAAAATGGTTATAGCTGCAGATGTTCTTAAATAGATAAGTCAAGTCATATATTACGTTAGACAAAATAAAGGAGGAAAAAATTATGAAGGTTATTGTTTGTGTAAAACAAGTTCCTGATACAAATGAAGTTAAAATTGATCCTATAAAAGGAACACTTATTCGTGAAGGAGTTCCTAGTATATTAAATCCAGATGATGCAAATGCATTGGAAGAAGCGTTGAAATTAAAGGATAAATATGATGATGTTAATGTAATAGTAATAACAATGGGACCACCTCAAGCTAAGGAAATGTTAAGAGAATGTTTAGCTATGGGAGCAGATGATGCGGTTCTACTTAGTGATAGAGCTTTTGCAGGAGCTGATACTTGGGCTACTTCCAATACAATAGCAGCAGCAATTAGAAAAATTGGAGACTACGATATTATTTTCGCTGGAAGACAAGCGATTGACGGAGATACAGCACAAGTTGGACCACAAATTGCAGAAAGAATTGATATACCACAAATAACTTATGTACAAGATTTCCAAATTAATGGAGATGACATGACAATACAAAGACAATTAGAAGCTGGATATGAAGTAATTAAAGTACAAAAGCCAGTACTTTTAACAGCAATCAAAGAATTAAATGAACCAAGATATATGTCAGTAAAAGGAATTTACGAAGCATTTAAAAAAGATATAACTGTATGGTCATTAGCTGAGTTAGATGTTGAAAAGTACGAAGTAGGTTTAGATGCTTCTCCAACTAAAGTATTCCGTTCATTTACACCAGAGCCAAAAGGAAAAGGTGTAATGTTAGAAGGGACTACTAAAGAAATGGTAGAAAAATTAGTTGTTAGCTTAAAACAAAAACATGTAATCTAATATAAGAACTGGAGGAGAAAAAATGGCTGTTGTAGTTTTAAATGATAAATGTAAAGGTTGTTCACTATGTTTAAAAGCATGTCCTTTTGAAGCAATAGATATGGTGGATAAATTAGCTGTAATTAATGAAAAATGTACTGCTTGTGGAGCTTGTGTAGAAGCATGTCCTTTTGAAGCAATCAAAAAAGAAGAAACTGATAATCCTAAGAAAGATTTATCTGTATATAAAAATGTATGGGTATTTGCTGAGCAAAGAGAAGGAAAAATCATGCCAGTAGTAATTGAGCTATTAGGTGAAGGTAAAAAATTAGCGAGTGAAATAGGTTGTGAGTTATGCGCGATTCTTTTAGGGAATAACATTAAAGATTTATCAAAAGAATTAATTGCATATGGTGCAGATAAAGTATATATAGCACAACATGAATTATTAGAGAAATTTACTACTGATGGATATACAAAAGTAATCACTGATGCAATCAATAAAATCAAACCAGAAATTGTTTTATTAGGAGCTACACACATTGGTAGAGATTTAGCTCCAAGAGTTTCGGCTAGAGTAGATACAGGGCTTACGGCAGATTGTACGAAACTAGAAATAGACCCAGAAGATAAAAAAATCAAGCAAACGCGTCCAGCTTTTGGTGGAAATATTATGGCTACAATTGTATGTCCAAATCACAGACCACAAATGTCTACAGTAAGACCTGGAGTTATGGACAAAGCCCATAGAGATGACGATAGATATGGTGAAATTGTTGAAATCGATGTTAAATTAGCAAAAGAAGATGTAAGAACAGAAGTTGTGGAAATAGTAAAAACTATGAAAGAAATTGTTTCATTAACAGATGCTGAAGTTATTATATCAGGTGGACGTGGATTAGGAAAGCCAGAAGGTTTTGATCTTCTAAAAGAATTAGCTCATAAATTAGGTGGAGTAGTAGGTGCATCCCGTGCAGCGGTTGACAATGGATGGATTGACCACTCACATCAAATAGGTCAAACAGGTACAACTGTTAAGCCAACAATATATATAGCTTGTGGTATTTCGGGAGCGATTCAACACATAGCTGGTATGCAAGAATCTGATATAATTGTTGCAATCAATAAAAACACAGATGCGCCAATATTTGAAGTTGCTGACTATGGAATTGTGGGAGACCTATATAATGTTGTTCCAGCATTAATTGAAGCTTTAGATAGATCGGAAGATCTTTTAGAAGTATTAAATGAAGTTGCAGTAAGCGAATAATATTGATGAAGGAAATATTTTTAATACATGGAGTATATTTGTTTGAACTATTGATCCGTTTTTTATTCAATAATTTATAACGACCAGTATAGTTGGTCGTTTTTAATTTTGATATATATGGAATGGCAAGAGAGTTATAAATAGAGCGGCTAGTAAAAGTCGATAGTTTTTATAGTTTTTCTAGATACATTTTATTATGTGTTTTGGGTTGGTGTTGGATATGTTTTTTTGATTCCATAGAACTGAAAATATGTAATTGACTAGTTTATGCATAAAGGCAAATAAAGCAACTTTTTTCTTTTATTCTTAAGGTTGTTTTTGCAGTAATCTAAGAAAAACAATACGTAAATCATCAGATGTTTTTTTCTTAAAGTTTGATCTTATATCAACAACTTTATAGTAGTCTCGGCACAATGATTTCAAAGAGAATATGGGGATATCAAAAAATCATATGCTTTAATATTTTAGAATTTTCATAATCATAATTCGGAAACTGTTGGATTATAAAAAATTTAGACATATGTAGTATCTCCTTTATTAAAAATTGAGATAGAATAGAGCATCCATCTAACATCTATTTAGAAAATATTAATGAGATTTTCTATCATATGTTATAAATACATTATACTAGGAGGATTAAAATGTATTATTCAGATGTAAGTTGTAATGTAGAGAATACACTCACGAAAATTGAAGGGTTAAAAATAAGAAGTTTTTTAGCTGTTGATTGGATGGGAATTGTGACTATATCAAATAGAAATAAAATAATGATTGATGGAGGTAGGGACTTTAAAAATATAGGTTCAGCTAGAATCATTCAGTTATTAACCCAAATAGATAAAGATATGATAGAGTTACAGGAAGGACAAGAATATGAGATTTCACAAAATGAAAATTTATTAGTGTCACCTATACGTGTGCAAGATAATTATAAAGTATTTTATGTATGTTGTAGTCTAGAAAAAAAATATAATGAAAAACACGTAACGATATTGGATTTTATTATGAAGGTTTTATATGAGAATGTACTATTAAATGATGAAAAGATTGAAGAAAGAAATTATCTTTGTAATATTTTTAATAGTACAGAATCATCTATTATTAGTATGAATCTTGAAGGAATAATAACAATGGCAAATAGAACTTCATTAGAAGTTTTAGGGTGGATTCCTGAGGAAGTTATTGGAAAAAAATATGGTGAGCTTATAAGTGAAGAAGAAAGAAAATCGATACAAAAGGCCTTAGAATATGTAGTAGAAAACAATAAAACTTATTATATTAATGAAGCAATACATGGAAATAAATTTTTAAAACTATCTATTTCTCCTCTAGAGGACAGTAAAAATAATATTGTAGGTATTGTATTTATTACAAGCGATAACACAAAGTTGAAAATTTATGAATGGGAATTAGAGCAACTTAAGCAATTTGCTATACTAGGGGAAGTGGCAACAGGGGTTGCCCATGATATTAGAAATCCTTTGATGAGTATTAGAGGATGTGCTAGTATTTTGAAAAAGTTTTTATTTAAACAGCCAAAATATATGGAGTTTTTAGAACCGATTATAGGAGAAGTAGACAGAATTAATGAAGTTGTAGAACAAATGCTTTCATATGCAATTATGACAAAAGAAAGTAGCAATACTTTGTTAAACATTAATGAAGTTTTAGATAAATGTATTAAAGTGGTTCGTTTACATAAGGAATCAAAATATATTAATATAGAAAAAAAATTATCTAAAGAGTTGCCTCTTATAACGGGGAACAATATTCAATTACAGCAAGGATTTATTAATATTTTAATCAATGCAATTCAAGCTATACAAAATGAAGGAAATATTAGTATTAATAGTTATTATTTAAAGGAAAAAGAACAAATATTGGTTACAATTATAGATGATGGTATAGGAATTAGTTCGAAAAAAATAGAAAAAATCTTAACACCATTTTATTCTACAAAGGAAAAAGGGATTGGATTTGGCTTATCTATTGCTAAAAGGGCAATAGATAAGCATGGCGGAGAGATTAAAGTTAATTCCGAATTGGATGAAGGAACTACATTTGAAGTCTATTTACCTATTAGGGAGGAATGAGTATATGGACAAGAAGATACTAGTATCAGATGATGAAGTCAATATATTAAAAGTTATTCGTGAGGAACTTGAAAGTGAGGGATATGAGGTAGATTTAGCTTATGATGGGGAGGATGCCAATAAAAAAATTAGAAAAAATAAATATGATGTAGCTATCTTGGATATTAGAATGCCTAAAAAAGATGGTATACAAGTTTTAAAAGAGATGAGAAGTATTTCACCAGAGACCATAGTGATTATCATGACAGCTTTTGGCACCATTGAAAATGCAATAGAAGCTATAAAAATAGGTGCCTACGATTATTTAACAAAACCATTTGATAGTAATGAATTAATAAATAAAATTCAACAGGCATTAAAAATTAAGGAGAAAAGATCTTACAACGTTGACACTTCTGAAGAGAAGAAAGTAGTGCTTATAGGGAAAAGCAAAGAAATTGAACGCATAAAATCAAAAATTGAGAAGATAAAAGATTTACAAACTACTATACTTTTAACAGGAGAAAGTGGTACTGGTAAGGGTGTGGTGGCCCAAGCAATACATTTTGCAAGTAACCGAAATAATTTACCATTTATTCATGTTAACTGCGCAGTACTTCCTGAAAATCTAATTGAAAGTGAACTTTTTGGTCATGAAAAAGGAGCTTTTACAGGAGCTTTTGAAAGTAAAAAAGGAAAATTTGAGTTAGCTGGTAAAGGAACTATTTTTCTTGATGAAATAAATACACTATCGCCTAATCTCCAAGCAAAGCTTTTAACTGTATTGCAAGAAAAAAGAATGGAAAAGATAGGTGGTGCCAAAATAATACCTGTTGAAGCAAGAATTATTGCTGCTACAAATGAAAATTTAGAAGAAGCTGTTAGACGAAAAGAATTTAGAGAAGATCTTTTTTATAGACTAAATGTAATTACTATTGAATGTGCACCTTTGCGTCATAGGAGAAAAGATATAGAAGTATTAACGTTGTATTTCTTAAATAATATTAATAGAAAGTTTAATAAAAATGTAATGGAAATATCCTCAGAAGTATGGCATATACTTAAAAATTATGATTGGCCAGGAAATGTAAGAGAATTGGAAAATGCCCTTGAAAGTGCTGTTGCTTTAGCAAATAATACAACATTATATGAAAAAGATTTACCTTTAAGGATTATCCAGAAGGTATAGTGGCATAAAGGGTTAGATACCAATGATGAAATTAATGGTTTTAAAGTATAGTAAAGTCAGATGATAAAGAAAGCATTAGAAAAACATGGTGGACATCGTGAAAGATTTGGTATATCAAGGCGAATACTTCTATATAAGTTAAAAAAAATTTGGAATAATAAATAGGTTTTTAAAGGTAAAACAATTAAAGCAGGAATGAATTGGATTGTTTTGCTTGTACATTCTTCTGTGTTACATCAATATACGATGTAACACTTGATGCACCTTTTCCAACAGCATAAAACCTCTCAGATAAAGCTTGCGGAGAGATATGTATTTGTTCATCTCTGGCTAAAGCTGTAGCCAATTCCGTTAAGGATTCTTAAAAATTGAATCATTATAAAAAGTGCATAATGAAATGAAGCCAACTGAAGTTAGTGAGGCACTTTTTTGTACAAATTTCGTTTTTCTAGCGATATTTTCTAGAAATCTCTTGTTGAACCATTTCAATACTCATTCTAACAAAAATTCGGGTATAAGAAAAGTGAAAAATTATAAATTTGATTCCTTACGTATAGCTAAAAACGGATATACATATTATTTAAAAGTTTCTTTATTAGTTATAAATTTTAGTAAAGGCGTAAAATATGTAAATAAGAAGTATAACAAATTTATTGAACGATCTTCTATAAAAGAATTATTCTGGTTTAAAATAGTAAATTGGACATATAAAATACAATTTGTGCAAATATTGCACAAATTGTGCAAGCGTTTCACAAATTGTGCAAGCATTTCACGAAAAAAAATTTAAAAAAAATTAGTAGTTTCTGTCTTATAGGTTTAAAATGAGCCAAAGCAAATGGTTAAATGTTTTGTATATTCATTGTGTTTAGTTCAATTTATAATTGGCACAGCAATTGCTTATATAATTAATGCAATATGAAATATTGATTTCAAAACAAACACCAAAAATAATTTATATGAATATTAAATTGGCCGATTGCAAAACTATTGGCAACATTAGACCAATAAAGAATTGAAAATAAGTAGAGATGCTTAACAAAATCTAATTTAAATCTAGCAAACTAAGATACATAAGTGAGTATATTAAAGCCGCAAAGAGATTTCAATTTACTAGATAAATATAGTAACAAATTTTTCAATCTTAAATATACAAAAGATTTTTTGACTATTAATGAGGTTAGCATTGAAAAAAGAGAGTATTCTCAAAATCTACCATTGGTAGAATTGTAGGTATTAAAAAGACTTTGAGGTATAAATAGATTTAAGTTTATTTGTTTCTCAAATAGTTTTATAAATTTGGATTTATATTTTGGAAACAGCCTAAAGACATTTTAAAAAATATTTGAGAGACGAATTTGATTTTTAAGATTGTTCATATGGGATTCGTACTGTAGAATTTATTGTCCTCTAACTATAATATTGGACGAAAGTGGGGAAAATCCTTTATGATAAAATTTGTAAAGACTGGTACCAAAACTAGTAAAAGAGTTTTGCAAATGGTTAAATATTGAAACGAAAGGAGGTTAAATAGTAAGTACTTGTATTGGGGGCGGTATGCTTACTGTTGGTGTTTTGGAGCTTGAAAAATAGAAGATTTTTACTTAATGCTTTGGGCCTTTTTTTAAGAAAGCACGGGAGCAGGTTTAAAATTTGTTATTGATGCTGATACAACTATTGGGATTTTTACAGCGTTAAGAATTGAAACAGAAAAAACAGTTGATGATATAAGAAATAAAATTGTTGATACACTTAAAATGGTACATGTTGTATTTTGTAGAGAGAGAAACCAAAAATGTTTTAAGGGGGAAGTAAATGATTACAGCTGGAATTGATTGCGGAAGTCAGAATACAAAGGGTGTTTTATTGAAGGACGGTAAGGTGATTGCCAGGGGAAAAAGCGCTACCGAATTTGATGCCAATAACACGGCACAGAGGCTATACGAAGCCCTTTTAGAGGATGCAGGAATTAGGATGGATGAGGTAGAAAAAATTGTTGCCACTGGCACTGGGCGGGATATCATTGAATTTGCGAATACGACGATAAATGAGGTGGGTTCTGCAGCAAGAGGCGCCCGATTTATGAAGCCGGATACCTATTTGGTTATTGATATGGGTGCTGAAAGCTCTCGAGTCATAAGACTGACGGAGGATGGCACGGTCAAAAAATACGAGACTAATGACAAGTGTGCCTCCGGCGCAGGTACCTTTATCGAGACGATGGCTCGGGCATTGCAAATTGAAGCCGAGGAGATGGGAGCTTACTCTTTGCGGCATACTAAGGAAATCGTTACCAATGCTCAGTGCGTGGTTTTTGCTGAATCAGAGGTAATTTCCCTTATCCATCAGCAGGAGAGTAAAGAGGATATTGCCTATGGAATTCACGTTGGTATTTGCAACCGTGTGGCATCTCTCGTTCGTCGTGTGGGGCTTACGGACAATGTGACCCTTATTGGCGGTCCGGGTAACAATGAGGGATTGGTTCAGTGTATGGAAAAGGTATTTGGACGAGATATTTTCGTACCTGAGGATACCGATTACGTAAGCGCCATTGGCGCAGCTCTCTATGCCACTGAGAATGTGTAGGGATACAAAAGCTACAATGAAAAGGGAGGACAAGTACACTATGAAAGAAATTGAATATTGGAGATGGCAAGAATCAAATTGGAAAAACCCTGAAATTACGGACTGGCGAGGTAGTCTCATTACCGCCGGAGTGGATATCGGTTCCACCAGCACGCAGGCCGTCATACTGGCGGATGGCGAGTTGTATGCCTATTCTAGTATGCGCACCGGGTCCAACAGTCCTAATTCAGCCATGGATGCAATGAAGTGGGCTATGGAGGGGACTGGCATGACTATAGAGGACCTGAACTACACTATCGGCACCGGCTATGGCCGAGTGAACGTGCCATTTTCCAACAAGAATATAACGGAAATTACCTGTCATGCCCGGGGTGCGAACTTTATATACGGTCCTAACGTACGCACCATATTGGACATGGGTGGTCAGGACTGCAAGGCTATTCACTGTGATGAAAAGGGTATGGTTACCTCATTTATGATGAACGACAAATGTGCGGCTGGAACTGGGCGTGGCATGGAGGTTATTGCCAATCTATTGGCCGTGCACGTGGAGGATATTGGTGAAATGTCCTTCAGTATTGACGAGGAGCCGCCACCAGTTTCCAGTACTTGTGTCATCTTCGCAAAGACTGAGGCCACTAATCTTATGCGGGCCGGCTGGACCAAGGAAAAAGTTTTGGCCGCCTACTGTCACGCAATGGCTCTGCGGGTAGTGAAGCTTTTGGAACGTAACGGCATGGAGCTCGACTTCGCCATCACTGGCGGGATTGTAAAGAATATCGGAGTATCTCGTAGAATCGAACGCATCTTGGGTGTAAAGGCTATCGAGCCTAAGCTAGATACCCAGATTGCTGGTGCGTTGGGCGCGGCGCATATCGCAAAAGACTTTATGGAAAAGAAAAAGGCTAAATTAGGCTAATTAATGGAGGAAACATTATGATTGCAAACTACGGTTATGAGGACGGCACAGGCAACTATTATATTACCATTGACACAAATAAGTGTGGTGCATGCCAGGAAAAGGGCTGCCTTAAGGCGTGCCCGCAGGGGCTCTTCCAGGTGGAAGTAGACGACTGGGATGACGAGGTAGTTGTGATTCCAAAGGATTTATGTAATACTCTCAGAACAGTGTGCGCCGGCTGTAAGCCGGCTGATAACCGGCCTGATCGGTTGCCATGCCAACAGGCATGTGTTGCACAGGCCATCACGCATTCTTGGTAATTTGCCCGCGCCATTGAGGTAACGGCTTACTTAGCATCTAATTGCTCCGAGAGAGCAATAATGTGGTGTATAAATAAGGTATAAAAAATATGAA
>NZ_BAABMF010000038.1:0-21205 GCF_050402865.1 Clostridium sediminicola | reverse complement strand
AGATATTACAATAATTATAGATATCAATGGAACCTAAACAAGATGACTCCTGTACAATACAGAAATCATCTCTTAGCATCTTAACACCCTTTTTAAATTGTCCTTGACATAGGTACCATTTTATTTTTGAGCACACCCCCTAGTATTACAAAACCTTATTATTTTTAAATTTAAGTCGCACTAATTCTTCATCAACATTATATTTATTTTTAAAAGCAATAGAATGGTTAAACTACAAAAAGTAAGTTAAACTATTAAATTAATTAGCGCTTCTAACTCTTCAGATAAACTTTTTGCAAGCTCAAAATCAGTATTTTTCAAAGCTAATTCAATTTTCGTTTCAACTGATTTTTTCTTTTGTTCAATTTCTAAATAGTCTTTATCAAAATAATTAGCATAAATCATCTTTCTAAATTTTCGCATACGCATTTTTCTAATTGTATTATCTTCAATGATTAAAACATAATCCATACAGTTTATTATAGAATAATAATCATGAGAAATCATTAGAATCGCACCGGTATAGTTTTCAATGGCTTTTTCAAGTGCTATTTGTGAATAGGTGTCTAAATGACTTGTAGGTTCATCTAGAAGCAACATATTTGCTTTACTAGCAGATACTTTAGCCAATTGAAGTATATTCTTTTCTCCACCAGATAAAGACTCTATCTTTTGTTCAATGATGTCCTGATCAAAACCATAGGTTGAAATATATGACTTAATCTCTTCATAAGTTTTAAATCCTGCATCGAAAAACTCTTCAACTATTGTATTAGACTCATTTAGTATTTCTCCTTGAAGTTGAGATAAATAAGCTACTTCAACATCAGAATTTATTTCAATAGAATCATGATTGTTTTTAAAGATTTCTCGGAGCAAAGTGGTTTTTCCGGTACCATTTAAACCGATAATAGCTACTTTATCATTAGATTTAATCTCAAAGTTAACATTTTCTAGTAACATCTCATCAAAGGTAACGCTGTAATCATTAACTTTTAAAGCGATGGTTTCTTCGATTTCATTATCATTAAATAAACGGATATCCGGTTGTTTAATATCTACAAATGGTGTTTGGATTCTACGCTTTTCTAATCTTTCTTGAATTTTCATTCTAGCTTTTAAAGATTTACCATTAGAAGCTTCAGAATAAACATCTGCCAAATATCTAAGTTTATTGATTAAAATATTGTTTCTCTCAATTTCTTTATTATCAGCAATAGCCAGTTCTTGTAATTCAATTTTAGCTTGAAGTAATGAGAAATTATAATCAATATATCTTCCATCAAACTCTTGGAGTTCCATGTTTTCAAGATGTATAATTTTGTTGAAACAATGATTCAATAGATATCTGTTATGTGTAATAACTAACATTATTCCTTTGTGAGAATTAATTAGGTCTTTAAGAGAATTAAGGTTCTCAAAGTCTAAAAACACATCTGGTTCATCCATAATCATTAAGTTTGGACTATTAAGCATTTCCTTAATTACTTGAATAAGTTTGAATTCGCCACCACTAAGTTCAGATATCATTAGATTTTTATGCTTCATTAGATTTGCAAGATTTAGTTTCTTATTAATTTTGCTTTCGAAATCATCCCCACCAATTACATTAAATGCATCTAAAGCTTGTTGGTACTTTTCTAGTAAAGTATCAATATCTGAAGCTGTTTCCATTTCAGTACAAATAGATGTTATTTCATTTTGCAGCTTGATGAATTCTTCCCCTATATATTCAAAAACTGTAGTTTCTTCTGTTTTGTCTCGTTGTGAGAACTGACTTACATACCCAATTCTACAATTTGGGTCTATCTCCAGCTTACCATCGAACATATATCTTTCTGGGTCCATAATTATATCTATCAGAGTACTTTTTCCACTACCACTTGTTCCTATAAAAGCGCAATGTTGATCATCTTCTAATGTGAATGAAATCTTATTATATAGATCTTTTTGCGGAAACGAGTAGGATAAGTTTTCAACTTTTATCATATTATTACCTCTCTTTAAAGACATACCTTACGGAAACTTAATTTAAACATGTATAAAATCTCAGGCATCAGGGAGTTTTGGACTTGTTTAAATTTCTAGTTGGAGTTGGTATGTCTATATCATTTGAAAAGAGCCTATAAAAATAAGCTCTTCAATTGTAGTAACGACATTCATTTTTAGTTTACCGTTGACAGCATAACACTTTTAACGACTAATTTCAACAATTTTATATAATCACTAGGTACCTGTGACTTTACACGTACTTTTAAGAAAATTATATATCCTAAATATAGGAGGTGTTAGTCATAAAAATTGACAAAACAATCTTTACATCAGGCGAATTAAGAGATATTTTTATAGTTTTGAAATGTATTGAAAGTATATCTAATGGCAAAAGCATAAAGGGACTTAAGAGAAAAAGATGATTTCATTCCGATGAAATACAGAATCTTTTCTGTAACTCATCAATGGACTTATCAATAAACTTTTTTCAAAATCTAAAACTTTAGTTTTGGAAAATAAAATACATGTAAGGTATCAACTTTAGTTTTTCTATCGTCTTGCCTAATTCTTTTTAAATGTTTGTTAGGATAATATGTTCTAATTTGAACTTTTTCACTATAAATTATTTTAAAAACTGTTGCTGTATAGGATGCATCACAAAAAGCGTTATGGAATTCATTTTTTATTGGAATATGTAACAAATCTACTGCATTACTCAGACCTATGTTAGTTCCTTTTGGGCAGTTAAGATATTTGGATGCGTAAAATTGTATGTTTATATAATCTCTAGGTAATTGTTCTGTGTCTAATTTATGATAATCCGCATTTCTAAAGAGTTCTTTCATATCTGACATGCCCCACACACACAATACATTTCTATTATTGTTGATAAATTTAATAAATTCATTATATACTTGTGAAAAATTCATAGCAGTATTCAATTCATCAATTGTTATACCAGTAAGTTTTTTGACAAAAGGGTGTAGTTCTGAATATATCTCAGGTTTAATAAACTTACTAAAAGTGGAGATAGTATTGAAATCTCCATCTAGTTTTACTGCGCCTATCTGGATAATTTCAAAGGGTATTTTTGAAGAATTTTCGATCATTTCTTCTTTTCTAGATTTTAAACTTTGGTTATATTCTAAATCAAATATTATAAAATTCATTTTTGTTCTCCTAAAGGAATTCTTTCATTATATAGTTTGCTGATTAGGATAAAAAAATACTCATATTAAATCTTGCTTCGAATCTCAATGCATAATGAGTATATTGACAAAAAAGTTAATGAAAAAATCAAAATATTAAAACTTTGATTAAATTAAGTCAAATTTTCAATATGCTATGTCAAAAAATAATATGGCTATAATTAAATTGAGTAGTTATAATTATTATAGATTTAATGATTAATCATAAATTTATTTTGAAACAAAAAT
This sequence comes from Clostridium sediminicola, assembly GCF_050402865.1. Taxonomy (NCBI): domain Bacteria; kingdom Bacillati; phylum Bacillota; class Clostridia; order Eubacteriales; family Clostridiaceae; genus Clostridium; species Clostridium sediminicola. The sequence goes on along the minus strand of NZ_BAABMF010000038.1, from coordinate 17,777 downwards.
TTGAGAATAGTAAATTAAAAGGAGGATAATATGAAAAACAAAATAGTTAGTTTGATTGCAATATCACTAGTTGTTGTACTAGCATTAGGCGGATGTGGGAAAAGTGATTCTACAAGTGATAGTTCAACAGGAAGTAAAGAAAGTACTAGCAATAAAACCGGAGAACCTATTAAAGTAGCCACAATGCCCAATCATATAGGGGTTCCCATTCAATATGCAAAAGATAACGGTTTGTACGAAGAGGCAGGTCTTAATGTAGAAGTGATTTTGTTTCCCACAGGAGCGCCAATTAACGAAGCATTATCGGCAGAACAGGTAGACATTGCAGGCAGTGGAATGGCATCAGTTTTTGCTTTAGCTTCAGGAGATAGTTATTGGCTGGGTGATATGGTAAAAACAGTTGATGGTTTAGGTATTTATGTAAGACCGGATAGTCCGATTTTAGAAGATAAAGGATTGATTGAAAATCTTGTAAACGTTTATGGAAGCAAAGAAACAATTAAAGGGTTAACTATTTTAGGAGCACTGGGAACTTCAGATCAGTTTAATGCAGTATCCTGGGTGCAGCAATTTGGGCTTACAGGAAATGATTATGAAATGTTAAATATGGATCGTGGACCGGCGGTTCAAGCATTTAAGACAGGAGAAGGAGATGCTATAGCATGTGGAGGTCCTCCATATAACTATGAACTTGAAGATGCCGGATACATTGAAGCAGCTGATTTAACAGATGTTTCAGGAATTACAATTAGTGATGGAATAGTAGCAAGGAAAAAATTTGTTGATAGCAGAACGGAAGATGTGAAGAAGTTTTTGGAAGTAACATATAGTGTTATAGACAAATTTTATAAAGATGATGACATGTTAGCTGATTTTGCTATGGGATTCTACAATGATAATGGAAAAGACTATTCAGAAGAAATGATGAAAGGTGAATTAAAGGATAAAGATTATATAGGAAGTGTTACTATTTCTGACCCGGAATATAGATTTGGATCAACAATGGTAGGCATGGGAGGATTTTATGTTAGTGATGGTAAAATCGAAGCTGAATTAGAAGAAAATATATATACAAGTTTATATCCAGAGTTACTAGAAGAAGTTTTTGGCACTGACATTGAGGTATTTACAAAAAAATAATACAACTATTTTAACTATAACTTCGTACACAAAATTTACCTTTATAATTATTTATTAAACAATGGTGATTCTTTGAGTACGAAGTTTTAAAATTAAAACAAAAGTCTATTTTTTAATAAGATTGGAGAAAGAAATGGAAAAAATAAAAAGAAATAATCTAATTTTATCGATAATTTCTATAGCTGTTTTTCTTGTTATTTGGTATTTATGTACAGCAATTCTAGAATTAGTGCCATCAAAAACACTACCAGATCCGATAAAAATATACCACACATTTATTGACAAATTTACTAATCCAAATCCTGACGGGGGAACATTAATTGAACATACCCTTGCTAGTTTAAGAACTGCTTTAACAGGTTATTTCGTTGCGCTTATTATTGGAATTCCCCTTGGTATTTTGATGGCATGGTATAAATATATTGATAGATTTGTAAGACCGGTTTTTGATTTAATAAAGCCCATACCGGGAATTGCTTGGATACCACTTATGATTGTTGTCTTCGGTATTGGAATAAAGTCTAAAGCTGCTGTTGTATTCTTTTCAGCTGTAGTACCATGCATATTAAATTCTTATACAGGAATCAAGCAAACAAGGGATGTACATTTATGGGTAGCGCGGACATTCGGGGCCACTAATTTTCAAATGTTGCAAAAAATCGCAATACCAACTGCATTACCATATATTATGACAGGGGTCAGAGTAGCATTAGGTTCAGCATGGATTGCTATAGTAGCTGCTGAATTATTGGGTTCCACCAAAGGATTAGGATTTATGATACAACAATCAAGAGGTATTTTTAGAACAGATATTATTATTGTTGGAATGATAGCAATTGGAATTTGTGGTGCTGCTTTAACACAGATTTTAACAATTGTTGAGAAAAAAGTTGTAAAAGGGAGAATAGATAATGAATAGAAAGGGCGTTTTAAAAAGACTAGAAGATAGTATCTATCCAATAATTTCTATATTAATTTTTTTAGTGATTTGGCATTTGGGGGTAACATTGACATCTTTAAAAGTTGTAATGCCCAGTCCCATTACAGTTATTCAGGAATTTTTAGATAGTTTTATTGATCCAATAGGGAAATACAAGATGGTTTATCATGTTTTCTACAGTTTAATGAGAGTAGTTCCAGCATATATAGTTGGGTCTATTTTGGGCATACTGTTAGGAATTTTAATGGGATGGTATCCAAAAGTTAATGCAATTTTTAGGCCTATATATGAATTAATCAGACCCATTCCCCCCATTGCATGGATACCTATTTCAATAATATGGTTTGGAATTATAGGAGAAGGATCAAAATGGTATTTAATTTTTTTGGCGTCATTTGTACCAATTACACTTAATGCTTTTGCAGGTGCGAAATCAGTGGATCCTACTTTGATAAAATGTAGTAAAATGTTGGGAGCCACAGATAGGCAAGTTTTTTCGTCAGTCGTATTACCATCTTCAGTACCTTATATTTTTGCTGGATTACAAGTTGGATTATCAGGAGCTTGGGCAACGGTAGTAGCCGCTGAAATGATACGTTCAACGGAGGGTGTTGGATGGATAATTATTTCAAGTATGGATACTAATGATATTACACAGAATTTAGTTGGAATTGTTGCCATAGGAATTGTTGGATTCTTCTTAGCAGTTATTATGAGAAAAGTGGAGGAAAAATTATGTGCTTGGAACAAGAGAGAAATATAGATACTATGATAAAATGTGAAAACATATCTAAAACTTTTGTTACAAAAAGAGGAAGTTCCCATATTATTAAAGATGTTAATCTTGAAGTGAATAAAAATGAATTTGTAGTTTTATTTGGTCCTGGTCAATGCGGTAAAACAACATTATTAAATATTCTATCTGGATTGGAAGAAGCAACAATGGGACAGGTAAAAGTTAACGAAAAAATTGTAACAAAACCAGGAACGGACAGGGGAGTTATATTTCAGTCTATGGCACTGTTTCCATGGCTTTCAGTACTAGATAACGTTGCATATGGTCCTAAAGTTCGTGGAGTTTCAAAAAAAGAGCGAGAAAAAAAAGCACGTTATTATATTGACTTAGTTGGATTAAAAGGGTTTGAGAATTCAGTGCCAAATCAGATATCAGGCGGTATGAAGCAAAGAGTCGGTATAGCTAGAGCTTATTGTAATGAGCCGGATGTATTATTTATGGATGAACCATTCAGTGCATTAGATGCGCAAACACGCTATCTTATGCAAGAAGAAATAATGAGAATTTGGGATACTGAAAAAAGGACAGTTGTTTTTGTTACAAATAATATCGAAGAAGCACTTTATTTAGCAGACAGAATAATTTTGCTTACAAATTGCCCTGCTAAAATAAAAAAAGAATATATTATTGATTTTCCTAGACCAAGAGATTATACAGCGGATGACTTTTTACAATTGCGGGATGAAATCACAAAATTTATGGATAAAACGCTTTAGAAAGGATAAAACATGAATAAGAAAAATGTTAAGGTAGAAGTAAGAAATTTGTCTAAGAAATTTGGAGATTTATTAGTACTTGATAACATATCATTTGATGTGATGCAAGGAGAATTTTTATGTGTGGTTGGACCAACAGGATGTGGAAAGACAACGTTTTTGAATAGCGTAACTAAGTTATATGAACCTACTTCTGGAGACATTTTTGTTAATGGAGAACCAGTAGATTTAAAGAAACATAATATTTCATATATTTTTCAAGAAAAATCCACAATGGAATGGTTAAATGTAGAAGAAAATATTGAATTTGGACTTAAATTAAGAGGAATATCTAAAGATGAAAGAAAAGCTGCTGTTGAAGAGGTTTTAGAAATGGTTGGGCTTAAAGATTTTAGACACTATTATCCAAATGAATTGTCTGCCAGTATGTTACAAAGGGTAGTTATTGCCAGAGCTTTTGCTACGAAACCTGAATTATTACTTATGGATGAACCCTATGGCCAGTTAGATATAGAACTTAGATTTAAATTAGAAGATGAATTAATAAAATTATGGGAAAGGACAGGCACAACAGTAGTATTTATTACTCACAATATTGAAGAGGCTGTTTATTTAAGTGAGAATATTTTAGTACTTACCAATAAACCAACATCCATTAAAACAAATGTGAAAAATAATTTACCAAGGCCGAGAAATGTAATTGATAGAGAATTTATTAATTTAAGAAATGATGTAACGGAATTAATTAAATGGTGGTAAGAATTAAATGTTAGAAAAGGAGACAATAATGAAACCAAATATTGTATTAATAAATTGTGATGATTTAGGTTATGGAGATTTGGGATGTTACGGCTCAAAAAAAAATGATACTCCATATTTAGATAAATTGGCAGAAGAAGGAATTAAATTTAATGATTTTTATATGGCTTCGCCGGTATGCTCCCCATCTCGTGGTGCCATGATGACAGGATGTTATCCACCTAGAATTGGCTTTGGTTCATTTCATAATGAAATTGTACTTTTCCCAGGACATGATATTGGATTGAATCCAAAGGAAATAACAATAGCCCGTGTGTTAAAGGATGCAGGATATAATACCATGCATATTGGTAAATGGCATTGTGGAGATCAAGAAGATTTTCTTCCAACAAATCATGGGTTTGATGATTACTATGGATTACCTTTTAGCAATGATATGGCTAGAACTATAAGCAATCAGGATTTTCCACCACTTCCATTGCTACATGGGAAAGATGTAATTCAGCAACAGCCGGATCAAATAAGTCTAACAGAAAGATATACAGAAAAAAGCGTAGAATTTATTAGAGATAATCAAGATAATCCATTCTTTTTATATTTAGCACACATGCATGTACATTTGCCATTATATGCTCCGGAATATTTTGTGAAAAAATCGCGTAATGGTGATTATGGTGCGTGTGTTATGGCAATTGATTGGTCCACTGGTGTAATAGTTGAAGCGTTAAAAAAATATGGACTTTATGAGAATACTATAATTATATTTACTTCAGATAATGGCTCAAGAAATGATTTTGGGGAAAGTAATGGAATTTTCAGAGGAGGTAAGCGTGAAACATGGGAAGGCGGTTTACGGGTACCATTTATAGTGCATTGGAAAGGGAAAATTGAACCTAGTGATTCTGATGAAATAATTACATCTTTAGATATTTATCCATCATTGGCGAAAATATCCGGAGCTGAAATACCACAAGATAGGATTATTGATGGTATGGACTTATCGGACCTTATGTTAGGAAAGACAAAAAAATCTAAAAGAGATACTTTCTTCTATTATCTTTGTAATTGTTTAGAAGCTGCAAGAGTTGGAGATTGGAAATTGCATGTTGCTAAGCCTAAAATATCCAGAGAATTAGAAGATACTACAAGGGAAGCTTCAAAAATTCCTGCACCTAAAATTGATGATGATATAGAAGTAAAGGAATTATATAATTTGCGTGAAGATCCATCTGAAAGTAATAATGTATATAATCAATATTCGGAAATTGCTGAAATGATCATGGAGAAAATAGAAAAGTGCAGAAAAGATATTGGGGATGCCTTTACAGATACTAAGGGGGAAAACATAAGGGACATTGGAAAAGTAGAAAAAGCAAATCCGCTGACAGAATATGATGAAAATCATCCATATATTATTTCAATGTATGATAAAACTGAGGTAGGATAAAAATTTATATACTTAGAACAAGAAAAGGAAAGCAGATAATTATTTTTACTTTCCTTTTTGGGTTTAATCATTTTTTTAATAAGCTCCTTTTTATTTAATTTTATGTAAATATGTTGTAAAATAAAAATAAGATGAATTTTATGGGGATGGTTATCTTTATGAAACCAAAAAAAAACAAAACGATGCAAATGATATTGTATCGTTCAATGTCTATTGTTAATTTTTTTATTTTTATATTAATTCTAATAGCGCTATGTATTGTTATATTTAGTAATTCTATTAAACAGATAAAGAATTCTAGATTGGAATTATTAGAACAAATTGCAGAACGTAATAAGATAATAAATAATGTAGTTATCTATATGGCAGATGAGATACATGATAATCTAGGAGACGAATTATTAAAATGTCAGGCAAAAGATTATGAAAATCTCACCAAAAAAATCGATAATACGTTACAGGAAAATAGTAAAATGCTTAGAAAAATACAGATGGAACCGACTGTTATCACTATTATGAGAGAAGGATATGTATATCATTCTGAAGGAGAAACTCAAGAAAATATAGATATTATTAAAAATACTATGTGGTATATTAATAATTTTACCAATGATGAAGATGTATTTTGGACTGTTAGATTTAATGCTGAAAATAATGAAGTTAATATGAAACTATCTTACGGAAAAATTTTAAGAGATAGTAACAGGAGATATGAAGGAATAATTATTACTAGCATTACTGAAAAAACTTTAAATAATATATATGCCGATGTGTTAGATGAAGAAAATCAAATGTACATTTTAGATAAAAGTGGAAAAGCTATAAGTCATTCAATACAGTCCTTAGTAGGAAGCAATTTATATTATATGCCAGCTTTTTTAAATAATTATGGAAAAAAATCTAGTACTCTTGTCAACCGAAATAGTAAGGATGTATTACTTTCTAATTATTATGATGAGGAAACAGGGTGGACAATTGTAGAAGAAAAATCTGTTGTAAGTCTTGTTAGAAGTTACTTTGATATTATAATTATAGCAATAGTCTTATTGATTTTTTCTACTATTACTTCACTTGTTACATTGTATTATACATCGAGAAGAATTTCAAAACCGATGACAGATATAACCAATCAAATGATTCTTTCAAGTGAAAACGAATTTAATAAAATTAGTATTCGAAATGAATATAGGGAAGTTTATATTCTAAGCAATATTTATAATATGACCATTGATAAAATGAATAAATTGATAGAAAAAATAAAAGTTGAGGAGAAAAGTAAACGCAAATTAGAATTAGCTTTTTTACAAGCACAAATAAATCCACATTTTTTACATAACACTCTTTTTTCTATTAAATGTTTAATTGAAATGAACAAATATCAAAGAGCAAATATTATGCTTTCTAATCTTATGAAAACGTTAAAAATTCCAATTGAATCAAGTAAAGAATGGATTAATATTTCTGAAGAAATTGAATACTTAAGAAATTATATTTATCTAATGGAAAATAGATATGATGATAGAAAAATAGAATTTATTATTGATATTGATGATCATTTGAAAAATTTATGTATTCCCAGGTTGATGTTACAGCCTATTGTAGAAAATGCCATTTTTCATGGCTTTGAAAAAATGACTGTTAACCCAATTTTAAATATTCATATTTACGAGATTCAAGGAAATGTGATTATTAGAATATGTGACAATGGAGAGGGTATGACAAATGAGGAAATAAATAATCTTTGGAATAACTCTTATAAAAGTAATAAAACTTTTCATAAAATAAGTCTAATAAATGTTAGGGATAGGATTGAACTTTTATTTGGAGAACAATATGGAATAACTGTTATTAGTGAACCCCAAAAGGGCACAGAAGTGATTTTGAAATTACGGAAAGTAACACAGGAGGAAATTGATGGCACAAATTTTGATAGTTGATGATGAAACATTGATTAGAGAATGGCTGGAGATGTGCATTGTTGATTATGGTATTAAAAAATCAGATATATTTCAAGCTAATAATGGGGAAGATGCATATACAATTGTAAAGGAATTAACGCCACAAATTATTTTTACGGATATAACAATGCCGAAAATAGATGGATTAGAATTTATCAGAAATGTTCGGGGAATTGACAAAAATGTTCATATCATTATTTTGACCTGCCATGATAATTTTGAATTTGCCAGAACTGCAATGAAATATAATGTTTCAGAATATTTATTAAAAAATGAACTTAACAAAGAAGATATAATCCACTTACTTTGTAAGATTAATAGAAAAATAGCTAGTAAATCTAATAACAAAAAAATTGATAATTTGGACTTGATAGTTAGAGGACAATATCTAAGAAGCATTGTCAATTCAAAAGAGAAAACACTTGTTTCCCCTGAAGAGTTGTTAAATTACAATGTCTATATAGAAAATAAAGCATTTATTTCTATTACATTTACATATGCAAGACAGGTGATAAATCACTTGAATCTGCATAAGAATGAGTATATAAAAAATCCAATATTATTTGTTAATAATACTTCTGATGTAGTATTAATTGCAAATATAATAGGAGAGGAAGATGAATTTTCGCATATAATCAATAAGTTAATATACAAGATAAAGGAGTATTGTGGAGCAAACATCAATGTTGGTTATAGTAAAATTTATTATTCCACACAAGATTTGGCATGTGCCATAAATGAATCAATAGCGATGAGAGAATCTTTATTCTTTTTGCCTAAAAATATAGAGGGGTTTGAAAGAAAGCAAAGTAAAGATGAAAGAAAAATAAAAGTCAATATCATTAATTATAAAAATGAAATCATCAGTATTTTCAATATTTCAGGAAAAGAAGCAGCTGTAATTTTAGCCGAAAAACTTTTAAAGTATATTATTGATGAAAAATTATTTGAAGCTAGTTTTATTAAAAGAATTTTTGTGGAAATAATTGAAACAATTTTTAATCAAGTAGATGATGAAAATATTAATATAAAAATGCAATCAAAAAAAATAATGAATTCAGCGAATGTTAATGAACTTGAAAGTTGCGTAAAGGAATTCTTTGTTTTAATTAAAGGGAATGAAAATATTTCTGAATGTATAAGTAAAGCCAAACAATACATAAATAATAATTATTATAAATCTATTTCATTACCTGATTTAGCAAAGGAAGCTTACTTAAGTGAAGAATACTTTTCGAGATTATTTAAAAAGGAAGTAGGCATTACTTTTAATAAATATTTAAATAACTTACGAATGAGTAAAGCAAAAAAAATGGTTTGTTCAATGAAATTAAATATAAATGAAATTGCGATGATGGTTGGTATTTCAAGTTCTGCATATTTTTCTAGTATGTTTAAAAAACATTATGGGATAAGTCCTAGTGCAATGCGAGAAGAAATCGTGGCAAAGAATAAAAGGTGAAATTTTTGAAAAGCTAATAAATATAAGCTTTCAGGTGGTGTGCTCAATTTTGAGCACACCACCAACATATTAAATATTTCTCTTCTTAAATTTTAGCTTACCAACTCTTTATCTACATTATATAACGCGGCTATCTGCTGAGCTGTAAATCCTGAACTGACATCCATATCCATACCCATTAATTTTCTATTTTGAGACATCCCTTTTCTATTTCAAGACGGAAAATTTTTAACGGATATAGCTCTACTACTTATAAATTAGTAACTTGGATTTAGACCATCCCAAACAATTTTTCTATAATTTTCTTTATCTGTATCTCCTTCAGTTGAAATACAGAGAATTTTTGAATCTTGATCCAGCTTTAACTGCTCTCTCAGATAACTTAAACTTTGGTTTTGCATTACCTCTGATATAAGTCCAAGTGTTACTGCTCCGCTCTCTCCAGATATGACTTTCTTATCATCTGCCAAAGGATTACCAAGTAATCGCATTCCCTTCGCTGCAATGTAATCAGGTACAGACAAGAAGTTATCTGCATATTCATTAAGCACGTTCCAACCTATTGGACAAGGTTCTCCACAAGCAAGCCCGGCCATTATGGTATCCATATCACCTGTTACCATATGTAAACTACCATCTTTAGCTTCTGCAGTTTTAAAAATACAATCCGCTTTATTAGGCTCAATAATAGTAATTACAGGTCGATTTTGCTTTGAGTAATAATCAGTAAAAAATCCAGTAATGGCTCCTGCCATAGCACCTACTCCAGCCTGTAGAAAAATATGTGTAGGATTTTCGTCTTTTAGTTGTTCGATTATTTCATATCCCATGGTTGTATATCCTTCCATAATCCAACCTGGAATACTTTCATAACCCTCCCAAGAAGTATCTTGCACTAAAATCCAGCCATACTTTTCTGCATTAGCATTAGCCATACGTACAGTATCATCATAATTTAAATCTGTAATAAAAGCATCTGCGCCAAGTGCCTTAATATTATTCAATCTTTCTATTGAGCTTCCTTTAGGCATATATACTACGCTTTTATAACCAAGTCTATTGGCTGTCCATGCGATACCTCTTCCATGGTTGCCATCTGTAGCAGTGACAAAAGTAATTTCACCAAGCCTATTTTTGATTTCATCACTTGTCATTTTTTCATAGGAAAGGTCTTCAATATTCATTCCCAGTTTACTAGCAATATATTTACCAACACAATAGCTTCCACCTAATCCCTTAAATGCATTAAGTCCAAATCTATAACTCTCATCTTTTACATATATATTCTTAACGCCTAAATACTTAGAAAGTTCATTTAATTTTGCTAAAGGCGTTACTGAGTATTCTGGAAAACTCTTATGAAATGCATTTACTTTTTTCGCGTTTTCTATTCCAAACTGCTTCACGGAATATTCTTCTTTTTTATCTCTATTATATTGTACAGATTTTATACACTCATTCATACGATACATCCTCTTTTTATAATTTTCTTGATTCAATTTTGTCATAGAGACATACCACTTCAACTATAAATCTAAGATAATCAACTCCAACTAATAATTAATGCATTACTAAAAAATGTTGAAGATTCATTATTTTATCCATGCATTAATTAAGTTTGCGTAATGTTATCTTTTATACAAGTCCAAAACTTATTGATGCCTGAGATTTTGTACATGTATAAATTAAGTTTACGTAAGGTATGTCTATATAATGTTTATCTACTTATATTTAATCAATTACTGCAATTGCTTCAATTTCTACAAGTGCATCTTTAGGTAGTACTGCAATTTGATATGCTGCCCTTGCTGGACAATCTTCTGAAAAATAGGAAGCATAGACTTCATTCATTGCAGCAAAATCAGAAATGTTTTTCAACAGTACAGTAGTTTTTACAACATTTGTCATATTTGCGCCTGCTTGCTCTAATATTGATTTCATATTTTCTAAAGACTTTTTAGTTTGACTAATGATGTCATCACCAGCAAATTCACCTGTTGAAGGGTTTATAGGCAATTGTCCTGAAACATAAATTGTATTACCTGCTTGTATTGCCTGTGAGTAAGGGCCGATTGCTGCTGGTGCAGCTTTAGTGTCTATTCTTTTTTTCATAATTTCATTTTCCTCTCTTTTATAAATTAATATTTTTCTAATATTACTGTGGAAGTCGCACTTTGATTAGCTCTGCAAAGAACTCTGCCCCAGTCTCTAATACATCGTCATTATAATCATACATAGAATTATGAAGGGGAGTATTTTCAGAAGCAATAGCACTTTTTCCACTCCCAAGGAATACAAAACATCCCGGAATATGTCTTAAAAAAGTCCCAAAATCTTCAGAAGCCATCCATGGTTCACAATTTGTATTGACTTTATCTTCTCCCACAATATTTTTGGCAGCTGTTGCAACAGTATTTACACATTTTTCCCAATTAACAGTAGGCGCAAATTCATGCGTATATTCAAATTCACAATCTGCTCCATTCATCTTACAAATGCCTTCACAAATACTTCTCATTCTCGTTTCAATTAGTTCCTGAATTTCAACTGTGCAGCTTCTAGTATCTCCTAAAATTTCCACATTAGAAGGAATCGCATTATGAACACCATCTGTATGCAATTCAGTACAAGAAACCACCACTTGTTGTAACGGATTTACATTACGTGATGCTATAGTTTGTAATCCAAGTATAATCTGTGAAGCAGTCACAAGTGGATCAATTCCGATATGCGGGCTAGATGCATGAGAACCTTTTCCTTTAATGCGAATCACAAAATTATCCTCACTAGCCATAATTCCTCCCGGACGCGTATGTATTGTTCCTTCTGGAATAAATGGCATATTATGCAATCCGTATATTTCATTAATTGGATACTTTTCAAACATTCCATCATCAATCATTGCTTGAGAACCTTTTCCTGGTTCTTCTGCTGGTTGGAAAATAAATCTAACTGTACCATTAAAATTCTTTCTTTCCACAAGCAATCGAGCTGCTCCTAACAATGTTGCCGTATGTCCATCATGTCCACAAGCATGCATTTTTCCATGAGTCTTTGATGCGTAAAGATGTTCTCCCTTTTCAAGCATATTGATAGCATCCATATCAGCCCTAAGTCCAATTACTTCTTCTCCATCTCCAACTTTAAGACTTGCTACAACACCAGTACCACCAATATTTTTATGAACTTCAAGCCCCATATCAGTAAGCACTTTAGCTATATATTCTGATGTATTCTTTTCTTCAAATGCACTTTCAGGATGCATATGAAAATACTGTCTCCATTCTTTAAGTTGATTAGCTAAATCAATATTCTTCATAAATTTACCCTCTTTCATTTTAATTATCTCATTACATTCAGCAGGACTTAACAAGACTTATTAGTAACGTCCAATTCAATTATATCGATTTCTTTATCCCATTCTGGTTCTTCTATTCCTTGTTTTAGTTGATTAACGTAATCATTAAATGTATAACGCACGTATTTAAATAACTTGAATAAAGCTATTAAATTTACAAATACAATCAATGCAACCATTATATCTATAAGCCCCCAGATTACTGCAAGTGGTGCAACGCAACTGATTCCAAGTACGATTGCAGTTACTATTCTATATATCCAAATTGGAGTTTTAGATTTTTCTTTGAAAATGTACATTATGTTTGTTTCTCCGTAAAAAACATCCGCTAAAAGCGTAGTGAATCCAAACATAAACATAGCACCAAATACAATCCATTTTCCTAATGGTCCCATTGCAACGCCAAAAGATTCCTGAAGAAGGTGTATTCCCACTTTATCCGTTGATAGAACACCAGTCAATATAATTGCAAATGCAGTACAAGAACATATAATGATTGTCGTAATAAATGTACCCATCATTGCCAACAGCGCTTGCTCAACAGGATGCTTAACGTCTGCAGATGCGTGCATTGTACCTGCTGTACCATTACCTGCATCATTTGAAAATAGACCTCTTGCAGTTCCATTACGGAAAGCTTGCATAACAGTATGACCCACTACACCGCCAAATGCAGCTTGAGGTGAAAAAGCACTTTTTATTATTAATGCGAATACTGAAGGTAACGCATTAATATTTATGATTATTATGAATAGTACTATTAAAATATAAGCAAGTGCCATAAAAGGAACTATACGTGAAGATACATCTGCAAGCCTTTTTACTCCACCCACAATAACTAACCCAGTTAAAGCTATAACTACAATCCCTGGGATTATAGGATTCACATTAACAACTCCTGAGAATGCGCTGGCTATTGAATTAGTCTGAAGAGATGCAATAAATATACCTATTCCAAATACATATAACAAAGCCATCACTATAGCCAAAGGTCTGCTTTTTAGTCCTTTTTCTATATAATAAGCCGCTCCTCCTCTGTAGGTACCATCTTCTTGTTTTTCTCTAAACAACTGACCCAAAACTACCTCTGCAAAAGTTATTACCATACCAAATAATGCCGTAACCCACATCCAAAAAACAGCACCAGGACCACCTGCAACTAGTGCACTTGCCACGCCAACTAAGCTACCTGTTCCTACTTGACTTCCTACTGCCGCACACAAGGTACCAAATCCGGATACCCCTCCGTCTTTACCTTTCGTGCTTCTTTTCATGACTCTTATGGCGTGTTTGAAATATTTAAGCTGTGGAACCCCCAATCGTAAAGAATAATATAACCCCGTTCCAAGTAATATGTATCCAATAACTGAACCCCATAGATAGTCGCTAACTTTAATAATCAATTCCATCTAATGTTTTCCTCCATTCATTTTACTTTTTAAGTTATTTCTAATCGTTTTCATTCTTTTAATCTGTAAGAATTGCCATTCATATTTACTATGTATGACTTATGTGTTAATCTATCGATAATTGCCGCCGTCATAACAGGATCTTTAAATATTTCATCCCATTTTTCAAATTAATTCAATAAGTTCTATAAAATCCTTCGGATTTTTGGTATAATGTTCATTGTATATTATTTAAAGCGTGGGATTCATTTGATGCATTGCAGTGCTTAATGAAGTGTCCATGCTTCTTTTCTTTTATCTAGCTTCTCACGAATATACATCAATCCTTTCTATTATTTTTTCAGTTAAATTCCTTTTGATTCGATTACTAGAATTATACTTAGGTACTAACACAACATCTTCCATAATTTAAATTGTTTTACTAGAGTAATTTTAGATTACAATAAACAGATTTTTGAAAAATATTGCGTACTACTGTAATAGATTTTTAAATCTATTACTATAATTAACTAAATAGAAGTACAAAAATTCTAGCTATCATCTCTATATTACAGAACCTTGCCCCCCTTCTTGTTCTTAATTATATATTAATGTATAATACAAATATATCATGCAGTTGATTATATTTTATAAATATATTGAGGTGAGCTCATGTTAGAAAAAAAGCTAAGAATTGATTCTGAAAAAAGAGAACTACCTGTGCATATACATCAAGGGTTTCCTATAGGAATTATAACAAGTCGATTTACAGAAGATACTTATGATTTTGTAAACTGGCATTGGCACCAAGAAATCCAATATAATGTTGTACTAAAGGGTACATTCTGTTTTAATGTTGCTGGTAAGGAATTCACAATAGGCAAAGGGGACGGTATTTTTATAAATACACAGCATATTCATATGGCCGAAGCAAAAGAACCCGACTCTTCCTATTTATTTGTATATTTTCATCCAAGTTTATTAACTAATCAAAAAGACAGTTATTTATATAAAACTTATATATCATCACTATTAACCGATGATTCTGCCAGTTCGATATTGTTGCATCAAGAAGTTGATAACGATAAAAAAGTAATCGATATCATACTTAAAGTGAAGTCAATTTATGATGAAAAAAATAATGGATATGAGTTGGATATTTTATCTTCTCTCATACAGTTATGGAAACATACAATATCTTGTGCTAATGAAAAATGCCTAATAACCGCCCGAAATGACTTGCTTACAAATGATCGTCTTAAAAAAATCTTTTCTTATATAAATGAAAATTATCCAACACAATTCACATTAGAAGACATATCAGAACATATCAATTTAAGTAGAAGTCACTGCTGCCGTTTTTTTAAAAACTCTGTAGGACAGAATTTATTTCAATATATTATAAACTTTAGAGTAAATAAAAGCATTGAGCTACTGATCAATACCAATAAGAGCATTGCCGATATTGCTTATGAGGTTGGATTCAATAGCCAAAGCTATTTCACAAAATGTTTCACTGCAATAAAAAACAAAACTCCAAATAATATTAGAAATGAAATAAAAAACAAGAAACTAGAAAAAGAATATCTAATAAATATTGGAAATGATTAGCAAGTGAGTTAAAGTCCTTAAAGGAATTAAAAAATAAAATTTTGTAACATTTTCTTATATTAGAAGGTCTTATTACATGAAGGAAGAATTAAGTTTTAGAATGTGAATTTTTTAGCTTAGAATATGAGAGAAGGAAGTGGTAAATTTGTTTAATGAATTAAATAGTCAGCTTTCAGTTATTAAGGATAATATAAGAAAAAGAGATAAAATCCAATATATGATGGAAAAAACAAATAAAAGCCTTAATGAAGAGATAAGAAAAAAATTAGAATTAAAGAATATTTTAGACAAAGAAGAAATGGACGTAAAAAAACTCCAATCATTGAGTATTTCAGGGGTGTTTTATGCTGTATTAGGAAGTAAAGATGAAAAGTTGAGTAAAGAAAGACAAGAATACTTAGCTGCAAAACTTAAGTATGATGAATGTTGCAATCATGTTAAGTATTTAGATGAAGAAATAAAATCCTATAAGGAAAAATTGAAAGAATATTACTTATTAGATAAAGAATACGAGCAGATAGTAAAGAAGAAGCAAAAATTAATTTTAGAAGCTAATGATGATAATACAAAAAAGCTATTAGAATTAGTGGAAAAAATTACTGATAATAAATCTAATTTAAATGAGATTAATGAAGCTCTAGACGCAGGAAATAGAGTAAGTAGTCAGTTGAACAAAACTGCTAAATCTCTAAATAGTGCAAAAAATTGGGGTACATATGATATGTTGGGAGGAGGCTTATTAGCTACAGCAGCTAAACATTCAAAAATAGATGAAGCAAAAGATTATGCTTCAGATGCTCATGCAATGCTTAGTAAATTTAAGAGAGAGTTGGAGGACGTTAGAATAGAATCTAATTTAGAAATAAATATAGACTCATTTGATAGATTTGTTGATTACTTTTTTGATGGACTTATTGCTGACTGGAGTGTTCAGTCTAAGATAAATAATTCACTTTCAAATGTAAATACAGCTATCAATAATGTGGACGCAATTGTAGCCAAGCTTAATAAAGTAAAAGGTGAAATTGAGAAAAAAATTAGTGAAGATAATGTTAGTATGGACAGTCTTATTGAAACTGTAGAGTAAGAAGAATGGGTAGAACGGAGCATATAAAATTTCTAATTTATGAATTTACAATGAATTTTGGAGCATAATAAAAGTAAACCAAGATGCAACTTAAATTGCACTATAGATATCTCAGCTCAATAATTAATTTATACATGTACCATAACTTGTTGGTGCCCGAAATTTTGGTACATGTATAAATTAAATTTCGCGGTAGAATCTATATAGAATTCGAGGGATTTAAAATGAATTGTGATATAGGTGTTGGCGTTGGAATAATTGTAAAAAAAGAAGATGAAATTTTATTACTTAAGAGGAATACTTTTCATGGCAATGGTACGTGGACACCTCCAGGAGGAACACTTGAATATGGAGAGAGCTTCGAAGAGTGCGCCATTAGAGAGTGCAAAGAAGAAACTAATGTAGATATTGATGAAGTTACATTCATTACACTTACTAATGATATTTTTGAAGAAGAGAAAGAACACTATGTAACCATTTGGATGGAAGGGCGATATACTTCAGGAGAGTCGAAAGTTAATTCAAAGGGTGAGGTATCAGAAATAAAGTGGGTTACATGGGATAATCTTCCGAAGAATTTGTTTTTATCTTTTCAGAATTTTATTAAGGGGAATTTTTTTCAATAAAAAAACTATAACCAATGTATTGGTTTGTCCTCACAAGAAACCCAGGGTGGAAGTTCAAAATCTACCCTGGGTTTCTTGACGATTTTTTCGCCTTAATCTGTTATTCCAAAGATTTCAAATATATTTGCATTGTCGCATCTTTCAGGAGTATTTAAATTGACCTTTAACACTTAAAACGGTCATATGTGGTCTAAACTTATATGTGGCAAAAAGGATCAAACCATGATAATAAATATACCTGGACCATTTGTAGAAGCCCAAGCAGTTTTTACAAAATATCCAAAAGGTGCAGCAAAAGAACCGTGTGGTACAAGTTTGAATGTGTAAATAATTCTTCTGAGTATAGGTGAATTAAAGTTGAAATCTAGTAACTATGCGGTCTTAAGGGGTGTGCTCAATTTTAAAATGGTACCTATAGAATGGACACTAAGAAAAGGTGTTTATTCTATAGGTATTTTTTTGTATACTTTATTTAGAAGAAAGAGAGGT
>NZ_BAABMF010000037.1:0-22088 GCF_050402865.1 Clostridium sediminicola | reverse complement strand
CCCACATAACTGTACCACCAATAAGTGATGCCCAGAATGCATTTGTAACAGTTAAATTGAAGTTGAAATCAAAAACATCAAATTTACCAGCCGCTTTAGCTTGTCCAAGAGTTTCAAATAGTCCCATATCTAATTTATTTAATGCCATAACAACTACTAAAATCATTCCACCCCAAACAATAACTGTTTGAACTACATCTGTCCAGATAACTGCTTTTATACCACCCGCAATTGTGTAGATTATAGCTGCTGTTACAATCAATGGTACAATAACTTGTAAAGACCATCCAGTAATAGTTTGTAAAATAAGTGCAGGAATAAATACCATTGAACTTACTTGAATAAGTGAGTTAATAAAGAATTGTAATACTGTTAATAATCTACTTACAGGTCCTAAACGATATTCCATATATTGATATACTGATGTTACTTTTAATTGATAAATTACAGGGGTACTAGCAAAGAATGCAAAGAATATTGCAAGTGGTACTGTAATATTAACCATAAACGGTGCTAAACCTGAGCCATATGCCCAACCTGGAGCTCCTATAAAGCTGTTAGCACTAATCATAGTTGCAGATACAGATAATGCGATTGGTAACCATGGCATTGATCTACCAGCTAAGAAATAGTCCTCTTGTGTCTCATTGTCTTTACCAACAAAATACCCAACAACAAGCATACCTAAGATATACACTACAATAATGACACTATCAATTGTTGAAATCATTTTTGAATCTCTCCTTTTCTTTTTTTATTTATGAATAAAGTTAAATTATAATATAATTTTTATATTTAACTTTTTTCTCAATTTATAAAGTAAGTTCATTTAACTTTGTTACTATACAGCTTATGACTAGGTAGTCATTTATTGATAAACAAAATATTTATTAGATTACTTATATATTCATTAAAACTCAAATAACTTTTCTTACCTAAATGTTAATATTTAATTAATGATTTGTTAATAATTTATTAACATTTATTTTATACTAATCTCCTACTTTTGTCAATTTGCAATCTAGATAAATTCATTTTTTTGATTAATATTTATTATGTAGTAATATTTCTTTTAATGACTAGCTAGTCATTTTCTTAAAAAACCTTGAATACTTTATTCATAATGCATAGTATTTTTCTTAACACAAGTATACCTCATTTTTAATTATCTGTAAAGGTTTTCTCTATTTTTTTTAAAAAATTTATAAAATATAATCTAAAATGAGAGAAAACAGCCATAATATGAAGTAAATACTTTCTTTAGAGTATAGAAATATTTTTTTCGAAAAAACTAATATTTTTTACAGATATGATAAAAATATTAAAGAAATAAAAATCAAAAGGTTGTGTTTTTATGTTTACTGTAATGCTAAGAACAATAATACTATATTCTATAGTTGTTTTATCTATGCGCTTAATGGGAAAAAGACAAATAGGTCAACTTCAACCTTTCGAGCTTGCCATAGCTATAATGATATCTGATTTAGCTTCTTTACCAATGCAAGATTTAAAAATCCCATTAATTTATGGAGTAATACCTATAATAACATTATTATTACTTCAAACTTTAATAACTATTATTCAGTTAAAAAGTGAATTTATTAGAACAATTATAAGTGGATGCCCAAGTTTAATTATCCGACATGGAGAAGTTGATATAAAAGAATTAAAAAAACAGAGATTGACTTTCAACGATCTTATGGAAGAATTAAGACTCAAAGGATTTTATAACATATCTGACATTGAATATGCAATATTTGAAACTAGTGGTCAATTATCTATAATACCCAAAACTTATTTAACCTCTGTGACTAGAGATGATATGAAAATTCAAGTAGTTCAAGAACAACTCCCTATTACATTAGTGTTAGACGGTAAAATAAATTATTCTAATTTAAAATTAATTAATAAAGATGTTGAATGGCTTAATTCAAAATTTATGGAAAACAATATAAATGATTTACAGAGTATTTTCATTGCCATACTTGATTCAAAAAATAAGTTCTTCTACCAAATCAAAAAAGACATTAACGGAGGATATTAATGAAAAATACTATAGTTTCGTTAACAATTTTTTTTTTACTATTCATATCGTGTATAATTTCTCATAATATTTTGATAAATAAATTAGACGATTTAAACAAGACAATTATAGCTATTGAAAATCATATTAATAATAATCGTTGGGATACAGCTGATGATTTAATAAATAGAACTATTGAAGAATTTAAAACAGATTCTCCTTTCATTTCTTTTATTGTAAGCAATGAAATAGTTGAAAATATTGAAGATTCACTGGAATACATATCTTTTTATATAAGCGAGAAAGATAAGTTTAGTTCACTATTTTTTTCTAATAAATCGAAAATGAATATCAACAGTGTTATTGAAAGTCAAAAAATTAATCTAAAAAATATTTTTTGATTAATTTCTAAGTATATTTTATAATTTATATATGGAAATTAACTTCTACCTACGTTATAATAGATATGGAGAAAACCGTCCCACTGGGACATCAATTAACCAACTAAATTTTGGAAGGTGGAATTATTATGGCATTAGTTACTACAAAGGAAATGTTTAAAAAAGCATATGAAGGTAAATATGCAATCGGTGCATTTAACATTAACAACATGGAAATATTACAAGGTATCGTTAGAGGTGCAAAAGCTAAAAACTCACCTGTTATAGTTCAAGTTTCTAAAGGTGCAATGAACTATGCTGGACCTAAATATTTAAAAGCAATGGTTGAAGCCGCTTCAGAAGAAACAGGCATTGATATAGCTCTTCACTTAGACCATGGTCCTGATTTAGAAACTATTAAAATTGCAATAGATGCTGGTTTCACATCAGTTATGTTTGATGGTTCTCACTTTGACTATGAAGAGAATGTTGCTAAAACTAAAGAAGTTGTAGAATATGCTCATGCTCGTGGAGTTGTAGTTGAAGCTGAACTTGGAGTTTTAGCTGGAGTTGAAGATGAAGTTTCTAGTGACGTTCATGTATACACTGAGCCAAATCAAGCAGTTGACTTTGTCAACAGAACTGGTGTTGATTCATTAGCAATTGCTATCGGAACTAGTCATGGTGCTTTCAAATTTGAAGGTGAAGCTAAATTAAGATTTGATATATTAGAAGAAATCCAAGCTAAATTACCTGGTTACCCAATAGTACTTCATGGAGCATCTTCAGTTGATCCAGTAGCTGTTGCTACTTGTAACGAATTTGGTGGAAATATTCCTTCAAAAGCTAAAGGTGTACCTGCTGATATGCTTAGAAAATCAACTCAAATGGCTGTATGTAAAATAAATATGGATACTGATATCAGATTATCTATGACAGCTGCTGTTAGAAAAGTATTTGGTGAAAAACCTGCTGAGTTTGACCCAAGAAAATACTTAGGTCCTGCTAGAGATTCAATTCAAGCTTTAGTTGAAGCTAAAATTCAAGATGTTTTAGGATCTGCTAATACATTATAATACAAAAAGCTGTTGGATTTCCAACAGCTTTTTATTCTTGTATAGGAATTTATAAATGATTTTTGTTAATTGACACATATCAAATGCAGTTATATCAATGAATGACGATGTTTTATTAAATTTTTACATGAATTTATAAATTCCATCCTTTAGTGGTTAAAAGAAGCATATATAGCGTAAAAGTCATCGTAACAAGCTTTAGAAATTCTTATTTATTTTCGTAATATATGCGTTAAGAAAAATTCTTGTTTGAGTGTTAGCGAGTTAGAATTTTTTAGGAGATATTTAAGAAAATAAATTAGAATTTCTTAGTGAAGTGAAGCGACTTTCTAGCTATATATGCTTCTTTTATTTTTCTAAGTAATGGCTAACATGTTTAATTATCATATTTATCGTTCCATCTCCATTTCTTATGATTTCAAATCTCGAATTATCATCATAAGCTTCTTCATTGATATAAATATCGATATCTTTGTCAATTTTTAACCTTACTCTTTTTAGTTTTTTATCTATCCATTGTTTGTCGAGCTGTATATTATCCGAAACTCCTTGTTCTTTAACAAAATTAACAAAACTTTCTTGAGCTTCTTTATCTTCTTTAAGTATTTCCTGAGAAATTTGATTTATATCAATATTATCCGCTTTCTTAATATGTTTCTTCAATTCACTACGTACTTGTTCTTGCACATCAGCCTTTTCTTTTAAACTAGTTCGAGTCCACTTTTCAGCAGCATTTATAAAAGTTTTCGTAATATCCCTTTCATTGTCTACAATATTACAACCAAGAAAATTACTTATAAAATAATTTGAACCATAATCATCTTTATCTTTTTTATTAACTTTATCAATAACCATTAAATCAAAGTTATTCTCCGGTTTTAACAATTTAATAAAGGCGCATTTTTGCAGTCTTTGACCTGAAGATGGTAAGCCTGTATACTGAGTTACTATATTGATTCCTATTTTATCTTCCACAAAATCTATAGAATGCATATAATTTTTTATATAATCCATTTTTAATATGCACAGCATAGGTCCATATTCAGTACTTATAGATACCACCATTAAATCACAAGAAGGTATATTTCCTTTAGATCTCATAATAACAAAAAGTTGTCTTGCGACTTCTTTAGAAACTTCCATAATGTTATTTACTCCATTTAGATACTCTTGGGATAAATCTTTAATAATATTTCTGTCTTCTTTAAAAACAGCATATCTAAGCTCTTCATCTTTAAAACATTTTTTTATATGTTTATCAAGGTAATTATACAATTCTTCATTCAATTCAATCTTATATTCATTCAAAACTGGCTCATCAGAATTATTGTCTAAAATATGGACAACTGCTTCATTTATAGTTAAGTCTGTAATATATTCCATATTCACCACTCCTATTCATATCTTAAGTTTTCGTTGTTATTTTTCATTTCGATAATTGCGTAAAGAAATCCAATTACATGTAATTGGATTTGAACATTAACTATCTTTTTTTACAGCTCTTGGATTTAATTTAAAACATAAATTTAAAAATTTTTCATTTGGAGCAAATCTAATCATTACTCTCTCATTTCCTCCAGTAAGCATGGCAACATATATCTTACCTTCATAAGAACTTGGTAAAAATGTCATTACCTTTGATGGTTTATTTGAAAAATCTTTAGCATAGAAACTAGTTTCATTTGCCAAAAGTTCAACATCCTTTATTTTAAAGGTTAATACCCTTACTCTCTTTTTCATTTCAAGAATTTGATCAATATCAATTTCACCATTTGTGAAGTCATATTCATATTCTACGTATAACTTCTTTTTCAAAAAAAATATTGCACCTGCTAATCCTATTAAGAGTATACCAATTATTACATTAGCAGAAAAAATGATAACTCCAAACACAGCAAATACATACATCATTACATTAGCCACTTTATATAAAGTAGTCTTTTTAGTAACTAATAATTGCTCATAAAATTGATCCATCGCTATTCCCCCTGTTGCATTATATTCAATTAACTAATAAAATTAAAGATAAAGAACTTCAACAAAATTTTTCAACTAGTAAAAAGTATTCTCATTAATTTACCAATTGTATAAATTGAGTTGAACTAACTTTTATTATAATTATATCACAAATATAATTTCATTGAAATTTTTTGCTGTATTACTGTAACAATTCACAAAAATATTTGTACTTGATATCTTTTAAAGGGAGGTTTTTACATATGAAAGAACTAGAAACTCGTATTATTAATATAAATCCTGACTTAATCAGAAAGAAAATGCAAGAAATAAAAGCTGAAAAAGTAAAATCCGAAAATCAAATCAATAAAATTTTTGATTTTCCTAACAAAAAATTATTTTCAAATAAAGGGTATGCAAGAATAAGAATAATAGAAGATTTACTTCAAAATAGAAGCTTATATTATATGACAACAAAAAAATTACTTAGCCAAGAAAAATATAAAATAATGGAAGAGCATGAAATTCTAATTGATAGTGCCGATGAAGGCGAAAAAATATTTCAATCCTTAGGCTTAGAGATGTATGAATCAATCAGTAAATATAGAGAAAGTTATCAATATAAAAACACACTTATAGAAATTGATATTAATGATATAAACTTTTATCCATATCCATATATTGAAATTGAAAGTAAAGATGAAGAAGAAGCTCAAGAAGTAATAGAACTTTTAGGATATTCAATGGATGATACAACATCTAAAACAATTTATGAACTAAAAGCAGAACTTTAATTTTAAAATTCCATCCTTCAGTAATCTGAAAAAGCATATATATCGTAAAAGTCATCGTAACAAGCTTTAGAAATTCTTATTTATTTTCCGGAAGAGATTTTTAGTTGAACAAAAACCTGCTCCTTTAAGATAATAAATTAGAATTTCTTAGCGAAGTGTAGCGACTTTCTAGATATATATGCCTTTTTCTATCTTATTTTTCTATCCCAACTCTTGCCTGTATTCCTTTTTTGTAGTAATGCTTTATTTCTTTCATTTCAGTAACTAAATCTGCTCTTTCAATAAGCTTTTCATTAGCATATCTTCCCGTCATAATAACTTCCACATGTTCAGCTTTTTTATCTAACATATCTATAACTTCTTCTACTGAAAATAGTTTATAGTAAATAGCAATGTTTATTTCATCCATCACAACAACATCATATTCTCCAGATGATAAAATTTCTTTAAGTTCCTTTAAAGCCTCCTTAGCTAATTCCATATCCTCATCTGTAGGATTATTAAATATAAATCCATCTCTTCCATATTGCTTCATTTTAAAATTTGGAAGTATATCCGGAGACTTTAATTCGCTATAATCCATACCTTTAACGAATTGACCAAAATAAACTTTTTTTCCTGCACAAACTGCTCTTAATGAAAGCCCTAGCGAGCACGTTGTCTTTCCTTTTCCATTTCCTGTATATATTTGAACATAGCCCTTATCTTTGTTTGTACTCAATTAAAACACCCCCCTATTTATTACATCATAATTGAAATAAAAGACGAACTAAAACAGTGACAAGTGATAAGTTAAGGTTGATTTTCTTGCAGAAAATCTTTAACTAAGCCTTTATCATCTTCGATGATGGGATAATGTACTTTTGCTATCGCAAAAGGATTCTTTTTATATTTTGTTTAATTAAAAGCTTTCGTTTACGGAAGGTATCCACAACTTGTCACTTATCACTTGTAACTTGTCACTATAAATTGCGAACTTGTTCGCAATTTATACTTATTCAGTATCAATCTCTTTAAGACTTCTTAACAATATATCATTTAATTTCCTATCCTTTATAGCTATTCGGATATATTTATTACTTAGACCAATATAATCATCACATCTTCTAATTAAAATATCTTTTTCAGAAAGTCTATTGTAAAGTTCATTACAATCTAAATTATTTAATTTACAAAGAATATAATTTCCATTTGTATCATAAACATTTTCAAACACATTTAACTTTCTCAATTTACATAAAAAATATTCTTTTTCTTCTTTTAACCATGAGTTTGACTTTTGTATATACTCTTCATCAAACAAAACATGTTTTACTGCACTTTCTGCAAAACAATTTATATTCCATGGTAACTGTTTATTTTGGATTTTTTCATATAAAAGTTTATCTTTTGTCATAGCATAGCCAAACCTTATTCCTGGTAAAGCAAAAAATTTCGTCAATGCTCTTATGATAATTAAACAGTTGAATTTATCCAATTCATCTTCCAACGAGAATTCATTAATTCCTGCGAATTCAATAAATGCTTCATCAATAATAATTTTTTTGTTATGTCTTTCACAGTATTCCATTATGGGCTGTAGTTTTTCCGATTCAATACAGCCTCCATTTGGATTATTAGGATTAGCAATAATAAGCGCATCATTACTTTCTAATTTTTCTAAAATATCTTCATAATTTATTGTAAAATCATCATTCAAATAACTATAGTTAACTTCACTACCCCATTTAACAGCACTTTCTTCATATTCTATAAAGGAAGGAACAACTAATACTACTTTTTTGAATAATGCTATAGATAAATCAAGCAATTCCGCAGCTCCATTGCCAAGTAAAAAATGAACTTTATCCTTACCTGTATATTCTTTTAAATATTCAATTGTCTTTCTATAATGAATATCAGGATATTTATTTAAGTTACTTAAAGCTTCATCAATGTTCCTAGTAAAACTTTTTGGAACTCCTAATGGATTAATATTAGAACTAAAATCAATTAAATTCTTTCCCTTTAATATACCATGTGTATAAATATCTCCACCATGCATCTTCTAACCACCCTTTTATTTCAACATTGCTCTAAACAAAAAAGCAAAACCAATAAATAATATTTCCGAACAGTACATAAGTTTAATAGTTTCCATTATATGCTTAGCATTTAATGAATTGAACTCATCCCCTATAGTTGGCTTATAAACTTTTTCACCAAAATATGTATTTATTCCACCTAGTTGAATTCTTATTGCTCCCGCAGCAGCTCCTTCTGGATAAGCACAATTGGGACTTTTATGATTTTTTCTATCTCGTATCATTATTTTCATACTTTCAATTATATTTCCTTTAACTACAGGCGCTGATAAACTTATTAATATACCTGTAATTCTTGCTGGTATAAAGTTAAATACATCATCTATTTTAGCGGGAAAAAAACCTATATCCTTAAACTTTTCATTTTTATAACCTAACATAGAATCCATTGTATTTATAGCTTTATATAACATAGCTAGTGGGGCACCTCCTATAATTGCATAAAATAACGGTGCAATTATCCCATCAGCTGTATTTTCTGCAACTGTTTCTACATCCGCTCTTATAATTTCATTTTCCGTAAGTTCTTTAGTATCCCGACCAACAATATATGATAATTTCAATCTTGCATCTTCTAAATCGTTATCATTAAGAGCATAGGATACCTTTCCTGCTTCTTGATGCAAACATTTTGCAGCAATTGTTGTCCACAAAATCATTATATTTACTATATGAAATAAAACACTATTAAATTTTAATAAATTTAGTATAAGAAATGGAATAGCAAAGCTTATACCTGCAACCGTTATTACAATAGCTAATCCTAAAGTTTTTAATTCTTTATTGTTTTTTGCTAATTTCCTCGTTCTTTTTTCTAAATACCCTATAAATCTACCAATATAAATAATTGGATGAGGAAACCATCTAGGGTCACCAATTAACCAATCAAGTATTATAGCAATAGTTAAATCTATCATATTACTCTCCTATTATGTAGATAAACAACAGGTAAACTTAATGTTTATCTTTGTTTTTTCAAAACCATTTCGTAAATTTTCTCCATATCAAGACTTTCTCTTACTAAGTCTGCCAGCTTATCTATTTCTCTTTCCCTAATACTCTCATAAGTTATAGATTTCCTTGGCTCTAATCCTTTCTCAACTCTAATATTATTCAAAAATGTTTCTCTAAACGCAGAACTATCAAATACTCCATGAATATAAGTACCCATTATATTTCCTTTTTCATTTATTGCACCATCTTTAATATTTACTTTTTCACAGTTTTTTTCTTCAATATTAAATAAGTGCATAGTATTTTCACCATAGTAAGTATCTCCCATATGAATTTCATATCCATATACTCTCTTTTCATCATTCTCAATATTTAATGCTTTATTAAAATTATTTGAGAAAACCGCTTCCGTTCTTGTCATAACTTTTTCTTCTTGCATAACAGTACTAATATCCAGTAATTTCAATCCCTCTATTTCATCTAATTTTGTTTCAGTATGCATAGGATCTTTTATAATGTTTCCTAACATCTGATATCCACCGCAAATTCCTATAATTTTTCCACGCTTGCTGTATTCAATAATCTTATCTTCAATCCCAGCATTTCTAATACTTAATAAATCTTCTATGGTATTTTTACTTCCCGGAATGATTAAAACATCAGGGTTCTTAAATTCATCTACTCTTGTAATATATCTAACACTTACATCTTCTTCAATATTTAACGAATCAACGTCAGTGAAATTTGATATATGCGGTAGCTTAATAACTGCTATATCAATTGGTGCATTTTGTTCTTTATTAAATGTTACTGCACCATCTTCATCTTCTAATTGTAAATTAAAATATGGTACTACTCCAACGCAAGGAACTTTTATTACATCATATATCATATCAAGTCCTGGTTTTAGTATTTCCACATCTCCTCTAAACTTATTGATAATAGTTCCTTTAACTCTAGCTTTTTCATCTTCATTAAGCAATATCATTGTCCCCGCAAGAGATGCAAAAACTCCACCCTTATCTATGTCTCCAACTAATAAAACAGGAGCATCTACTAATTCTGCAAATCCCATATTTACAATATCATTGTCTCTTAAATTAATTTCTGCCGGACTTCCAGCACCCTCAATTACAACAATGTCAAATTCCTTTTCTAGCTCTTCGAATTGTTCTTTAAGCATATCTTTAAATATTGGTTTAAGGTTATGATATTCAACAGCAGTATAGTTTCCGTATACTTTTCCATTTACAATTACCTGAGAATTCTTATCTCCCGTTGGTTTTAACAAAATTGGATTCATATATGCTTGTGGTTCATGGCCAGCAGCATACGCTTGTAAAACCTGTGCTCTTCCCATCTCTTTTCCGTCAAGTGTTATATAAGAATTTAAAGACATATTCTGAGCTTTAAATGGAACTACCGAATATCCATCTTGTTTAAATATTCTGCAAAGCGCCGCAGTAAGTATGCTTTTCCCAACTGTAGATCCTGTTCCTTGAATCATTATTTTTGACATATTACTCCTCCCAAAACTATTATTATAATTCCAAAAAATAAAACAACACACTTCCAGAGTGTGTTTGTAAAAATCTCCAATTAAACAGAGAATCAACCTTCCCTCCGAAAGTTATTCCAAAAAACTCTTGGCAGGTCTCCTGGCTCTGATTTCTACCTTATCTTACCTTCCTGTTTTCACAGTGGTTACAAAGATTTGTCCATCATTACAGTAGCGGGGGCTGCTGTGGTATTTCACCACATTCCCTTTTCACCAACTAATTGGCACCAAAATTTTTTCTTATTCACATGTAAGTATAGTTTATTATAACTAATTTAATTTATCAAGGAATTATTTTTTGACATATACAGTTCTTTTGGTAATATTTTTAGCATTATAAAACTGCTACCCCTATTATCAAAACAAAAATCTCAATTATTTCATTGTTTGCACCTAAAAGGTCTCCAGTTAACCCTCCAATTTTGTACTCACAATATTTATTAAATACAAATGTTACTAATGCACTTATCAAAATTAAGCTAATTGCAACAATAATATTTAACAATAAACTACTAATTACTACTGTTATTATTAATGAGGTTAAAAGAATCGGTAGATTTATATTTCCTATAAAAATATTCCCTGTTCCATTTTCTTTTGCATTCTTTCCTAAATAAGCAATTAATACAATTGTAAATCGTGATATAACTGGCACTACAATAATAAAACATAAATTTCTATACTGAAGCAAATTTTCCATAGTTGTATATCTTAATAAAATATCAAAAATAATTGCTGCACAAGCAAAAGTTCCTATAGTACTATCTTTCATTATTTCAATAATCTTATCTTTACCACCTTTGAATGCATAAAATCCATCACATAAATCTCCTAATCCATCTAAATGTAAAGCACCTGTGACTATAACAGGAATCATTATTACCAATACTGCTAAAACATTAAATGATAAATAGTCAAATAATAATTTTGCAAAAATAAACTGAATTCCTCCTATTATCAATCCTATTATAGGAAAAAATATAGCACCTTTCCTAAAGTTCTCCTTTTCACATTGCAAATTTTTATTTATTGGTATTCTTGTGAAAAATTGAATGAATAAAAGAAAATTATTCAAAAATTGTTTCATTACTATCGTCTCCTTAAACACTTTTATCTATTTTATCTTCCTCTTCAAATATTTCCTTATTAATACTCAAAAAATTAGAAAATAATTTGTTAACAGTTTCAGAACTCTCGTGTTTTTCATATAAATACCCATAAAATGCAGCAACAAAAGCACCTAATGAATCAACTATCAAATCCCACATAGTATCTACTAGACCTGATTTTTGCATATTCAAAGCAAATACAGAATCCATTATAAATTCAAATATTTCCCATAAGGCACCAGTAGCTACTGCAAATGTAAAAGCAAAAACTGCAACAAAAAAAGGACTTAAATATACATCTACCTTATCTTCTTTATTTAAAATATATACCAACAAAACTCCAACAAAACCTAGGATTACCCCTGACATAGTATGAAGCATAACATCCCACCACCAATATTTCAAATAATAAGAGTTTAACTCCCCTAAATATTGAGCCGCAAATATAAATGCTAAAATAATTACTTGATGACTGGAAGGTAATTTTATATGATTCCTCTTTGCAATAATAAATGGTAAGAAAGTTAAAAATAAAGTAAATACTGCTATAAAAAAGTCAAGATAGTCTTTTCTTAAAAAACTTATAACTATCGATAATGCTAATAAAATCCTAAAAAAGTTTGCAAAAAAAATCTCAAACCTTGTATTCTTTATACGCTGTCTAATTTCACACACCTCCTTATCCTTAGTTTATTAATATGCGAAATATATATATTTTTACCTATAAAATCAAACATTTTAATTTATGATAAAATATAGTTACTAGTGTATTATTAATACCAATAATACACTAGTAACTATTAGAAAACAATATCGTCAATTAAAATTTCATAAAAAACAAAGGGATTTTCTAAACATTCTCCCTTTGCTTAATATTGGTTATTAACTGTTTATTATTATATCCTCATAATTTCTTTGGCTGTTTTCACAATATTCTCTACTGTAAGACCATATTTCTCATATAATTTATCTGGCATCCCAGACTCTCCAAAAGTATCATTAACAGCTATTGATTTTACTATACATGGGTGCTTCTCTGATACAACTTCACAAACTGCACTATATAATCCTCCATATTTAAAATGATCTTCTGCAGTTATTATTCCTGCTGTTTCTTCTGCACAGCTAATAATTGCATCTACATCAATGGGCTTTATACTAGAAATATTTATTACTCTTGTACTAATACCAAGTTCTTTTAATATTATTGAAGCATCATAAGCAAATTGCACCATAGAACCATGAGCTAAAATTGATATATCCTTACCCTCTACTATTTTATAAGACTTACCAATAAAATATACTTTCTTTTCATCAAATAGTTTCTTACACTCTTTCCTACCAACTCTTACATATACTGGCCCTTTATGTTCAATGGCAGCTATTATTGCTTTTCTTGTTTCTATCTCATCAGAAGGAGTTAAAACTATAAAATTAGGTAATTCACGCATTAACGCTATATCATCTAAACTTTGATGAATAGCTCCATCCATACCAATAGCTAAGCCTGGATGAGTAGAAATCACTTTAACATTTAAATTGGAATATGAAACTGATTGTCTTATTTGGTCATAACATCTTCCTGGAGCAAAACAAGCAAAAGTACTCATTATTGGAATATATCCACTTCTTGCAAGCCCAGCTGCAACACCAACCATATTTTGTTCACAAATACCAACATTCAAATACCTATCCTTAAATTTATCTCCAAATAATCCTACTTTAGTAGCAGCTGCAACATCAGCATTTAATACAAATATTTTTGAATTTTTCTCACCTAATTCCAATAGTGTTTCTCCATACATATCTCTTGGGGCCATGATTTTATCCATTTAGCTCCACCTCCTGTTTATCAAGCTCTTTTAGCGCAGAAATATACTCTTCTTCATTAACTTTTTTCGCATGCCATTCTACTTTATTTTCCATAAATGAAATCCCTTTACCTTTTACTGTATTTGAAATAATTACATTAGGTTTATCTTTATCAAATTTTTGAAATCCTTCATCAATATCATAAAAGTCGTTTCCATCAATAGTAATAACATTGTAACCAAAACTGTTAAATTTATCTTCTAATCTATCTAAACTCAAAACATTCATACAGTTATCATCTAACTGAAGATTATTCTTATCAACAATTATTATTAGATTATTTAAATTTAAATGTTTCTGAAGTAATATTGCTTCCCAATTTTGGCCTTCTTCCAATTCCCCATCACCGATCATGACATAAACTTTATTTTTCATATTCTGCTTTGTATATCCTAATGCTAATCCTAATCCAAAAGATATCCCTTGTCCCAAAGAACCAGAACTGCATTCTACACCTGGTACATCATCTATATGGCTATGTCCTTGCAATCGCGAGTTTATTTTTCTATAGGTCATCAATTCTTCTAAAGGGAAGTAACCTCTCCTAGCTAAAATACTATAATATCCTATGGATGCATGGCCCTTACTTAAAATAAAAATATCTCTATCCTCTTTTAATGGATTAGCAGGGTCAATATTCATCTTTTCATAATATAAATAAATCATCATTTCAAGAGCTGAAAAAGCACCTCCCAAGTGTCCTGATTTCACCTTTTTCTGTACCCTAATGCAATCTCTTCTAACATCAATACCTATTCTCTTTAATCTTAAAAGTTTATCATTATTCATATAATTTAAGCCTCCTCATAAATAAAAAATAGGACAGATGTTCTGCCCTATTTGAATGTTAATGTACAAACAATCTTAAAATATTACCTAAGATAATACCAACTACTCCAAAATCAGCATCACTAAAAGTAGTATTAGCAAATCCTAAGTTACCAAGTACAGGCATCAATAATACTGGTAGGAATGTTATAAGTAAACCTTGTGCAAAGGCTCCAAAGAAAGCACCTCTCTTACCACCAGTAGCATTACCAAATACTCCAGCAGTAGCACCACAGAAGAAATGAGGGACAACACCAGGTAAAATAATTGTTGCATTTAGTCCAATTAATATAAACATACCAACAATACCACCTAGAAAACTAGCCAAGAAACCTATAAGGACTGCATTAGGAGCAAATGGATATACAACTGGACAATCTAATGCAGGTTTTGCATTTGGTACTATTTTCATTGCTATTCCTGTGAATGCAGGTACTATTTCACCTAATATCAATCTAACACCAGCAAGTATTACATAAACTCCACCGGCAAATGTAATAGCTTGAATAATTGAGAATACAATGAAATTTTGACCACCACTAAGTTCAGATTCAACAAATGTTGGCCCAGCTGCAATAGCAACAATTATATATAAAATACCCATAGTTATACTTACAGCAACAGAACTGTCTCTTAAAAACCCTAATCCTTTAGGAAAATTAATTTCTTCAGTAGAAGCAGAACCTTTACCAACTAACTTTCCAACCCAAGCAGATAAAACATATCCAATAGTTCCAAAATGCCCAAAAGCCACTTCATCAGTACCAGTAATTTTTCTCATAGTTGGTTGAGCAATAGCTGGGAATATTGCCATTGTAAAACCTAATAATATTGAACCTATAATTATTAAAGGTACACCTTTAACTCCACCAGAAACTAATATTGCTGCTATCATACAAGCCATATAAAGAGTATGATGACCTGTTAAAAAGATATATTTCAACTTCGTAAACCTAGCTATTAAAATATTTGCAACCATACCAAAAGCCATAATCAATGCTGTAGGGGTACCATATGTCTCCAAAGCTAATGCAACAATTGCTTCATTGTGAGGTACAACTCCTTGTACATTAAACCCATGTTCAAACATAACCCCGAAATGAGTTAAAGCTGCAACTGCTATTCCAGCTCCACCACCTAAAACCAAGAAACCAAGAATAGTCTTAATTGTACCTTTCATTGTCTCAGCAGTACTTTTTTTCTGCGCTATTAAACCTATCATTGCAATAAGACCAACTAAAATTGCGGGAACACTCAGGATATCAAGTATAAGTTTAAGCATTAACAAACCTCCTTTAATATAATAAAATATATTTTTCAAATCAAAAAATCTAGTTGTTTGATTTGTAATTATGCACTATTAATATTTGAATGCCTTTTAATAATTTCTATGACTTCTTTTTTATTGTCAGAACTAAAAATGACATTCATATCTTTTATATCAGTAAATAGATCCATCAAATCTATCAAAGCTTGTAAATGGGTATCATTATCAGATGCTGCAAGAGTAACCACAAGCTTAACTGGATCATTTAATTCATTTCCGAATTTTATTGGTGTTTTTAGCGTAATCATCGACATTGCTAATTTTTTCACCCCTTTCTCTGGCCGTGCGTGAGAAAGAACTATCCTAGGTGCTATAACCATATATGGTCCTATTTCTTCAAAATTTTGAAATATAGCATCTATATATTTTTTATCAATAAATTCTTTTTCTAATAATGGCTTTGCTCCTTCCATTATTGCTTCTTTCCATGTAGAACATTCAATATTTAAATTTATAAATTCACCGGTTAACAATTTATCTAACATAAATTTCTCCTCTTAATTAAAATAAGTCATTTCTTGTTTCTCTCTATATTTTAATTTTATTATATTTTTCCTCACTTTATCACCTTACCTGTAAACCTTTTCTTTCTAAATGAATCGGAAATTTTGACCATAACAAATATTTTTTAAAACAGTGTTGCTATTAATTTAAAGTTCATAATTGAAATAAAATGCGAACTTGCTCGCAACTTATAATTATTGTGAAATTCACAAACTCAACAACAACTTAAACAAATGCAAATAAAAAAGCCACGGTCTCGTGGTTTTTTATTTTAATTATTATAATAAGTTTTTTTCTTTGAAAACTTTAGTTAGTTTCTCTTTTAATTCTTTTTTATCTATCATACTATTAAGAGTAAGCACTTCCCCTAAAGAAGTAAGTTGATCTGCAATATCTCTCGTTGCTACATATAAGTCTGCTTTATACCCCGCTGCTGAAGATAAATCCGTATGACTTACTTCAATGCCCTCAAGATCTAACTCTTTTAGTAATTTTTTAATGTTCATTTCCATCATAAAACTACTTCCCAATCCGCTACCGCAACAAACTAATATTTTCATATATAAATCCCCCTTCATTATTTTGGATATATTTAAATTTTTGAGATATCTATATTTTTCTAAAAATATACTACTCTAACATTAGATTTATGCATACTAACCTCTAAACTTAGTAATCTATCATTGAATATTTACTAATAATTTTTAGCACTTCTTCTTTTTTTGACGCATTAGTAATCTCTTTAATATCTTTATTATTTAAAAACAATTCCATTAACTGAGATAAAGCTCTTAAATGTTTTTCATTATCTACAGCTGCCAATGTAAATACAATTCTCACTGGATCATTTAATTCACTACCAAATGTAATAGGTCTTCTTAACGTAACTAGACTCATTCCAAGTTTTTTTACTCCTTCATCTGGTCTTGCATGAGATAAAACAATACCAGGAGCAACAACCATATAAGGCCCTATTTCTTTAAATTTTTTTAATATATTAATTTCAAAATCGTACTCAACAAATCCTTTATTTTGTAAAAGTTTTGTTCCCTCTCTAATTGCTTGTCTCCAATTTAAACAATGAGCATTTAGAAATATAAATTCTCTACTAAGCATATCTTTAAGATTTTTTTCTTCATTTTGTACTAGTAAATTAAAATTATTTTTTCTTTTTAATTCATACATGAATTCATTTTGAAGTTGATGAATATCATTGATATGACAATATTTTTCTACTACGTCAATCAATCTATTTACCATATTTAAATCTTCATACTTTTTATTATCTTCAAACTTTATATTAAGGTATTTTTTAATTTTTTCATAATCTGCTCTAAGTAATAAAGGACTAATTTTAATGTAATCCTTATTATCAAAATTTTCTAAGTCAACTGTGCTTATAATAAAATCATATTCTGATTTATCTATTCTTTTTACCGTTCTAATCGATACAATATCAATAATTTTTATTTGAAATTTTTTAGATAACTGCATAGCTAGCATATTTGCAGTTCCTATACCTGTTCCACATACTAGTATTACCCTAGAAATCTTACTGGCATTTTCTTTAATTTTTTCCAATGCAACACCAAAATGTAATGTAATATACGAAATTTCTTGTTCATCGATACTTGAATCAATATAATTCTCCAAATATCTTGTAACATGTTTAGTATTTAAAAATAGTTCGTAATATTTGCTTTTGATTTCTTCATATAATGGGTTATTTAATTTTAAATTAAATTTTATTCTATATATTGTTGGTCTCAAATGAAGAACCAAATTTTCTATTATTAATTGTTTGTATTCCCCAAAATCAACTTTATATATTTTGCCTATTTCATTTAACATCTTTTCTGTGATAGAATATAGTCCATCATTATCATATTCTATTTTTCTATTATTTATTTCACTTTTAATTACTTTTGCTCCAAGTAAATGAAGTGCAATATAATTAATTTCCTCATTTGGAACAACAATATTAAATTTTTTATTAATCTTATCAATTAATTCTTTTGCCACATCATATTCAAAACTATTTTCTATTTCACTCATTTCTAACATAGGTAAAAATATTTTCTTATTTAATTGTAATCTCTTTATCATCAAAGCTAAATGAGTAATTAGATTTCCATAAGCCATATCATTAAATTCTTTGAATAGTTTCATTTCAGCAATCCTAACTAAACTGTCTAAAAAATCCAAATCAATTTTTGAAAAAAGTAAGTTGAATTGTAAATTATTTGATTTTGATTTTACAACTTTTGTATTCACGTAATTTAAAATTTCGCCTGAAGAAACATACTCTTCTGTTATTTCAGATATAGCCATTCTTTTACAAAATTCATCACCTTCAACTAAAACACCTATTCTTGGCTTTTTTATTAGTTTTAACTTTCTAGTCTTTAGCCATAAACCTATATATTCCATTTCTTTTATCACTGTATTTTTTGAAATATATAAAGTTTTCATAAAATGTTCTATTTTAACTGGTTCACATTCTTCTAAAAGTTTTATTAATATATATTTTTTTCTTTCTTCTTTTGAGAAGTTGTAGCTATATGGAGTTTTTGAGTTTATAAATTTCTCTAAATATGTTTTAAGTATATCGTTTTTTTCAATCCTTACCCCTTTAAGATGTTGTCTTTGAATATAACCAAATCCGTTACTCAATAAGAATTTTTCTATTTTTTCAACATCATATCTTATTGTTCGATCTGATACATTAAATTTTTGTGATAATTTGTTGATTTTTACGTAATCGTTTTCATCGATTAGGCACTGAATTAATTCAATACACCTTTTATTAAGTTCCATTTACTCCAACCTCTTTAACTATATATGGTTTATATATGCTTTTACCACAAAAGAGCTTTAATAATCTTTTGTGGTTCACTCCTGTATATATATTTTATAATATATATATACTAAAATTGCAAAGTTAATATGAATTTATTTCCTTTACTTTCGGAAATATTGAACTATTTAACTTTCATTGGAATTCCACAAACAGTTAAATAAACTTCATCACTCAAGGTAGCTACATGTTTGTTTACTGCTCCAGCAATATCCCTAAATATTCTACTGAGTTTATATTCTGGTACTAATCCATACCCAACTTCATTTGTTACCATAACTAAAGTTTTATTGCATGTCTTAGCCTTAATTATTGTTTTCTCAACTTGTGCCTTTATCTCTTTTAAAATTATATCGACATCATCCATTGACATATTATCAAAATCTCTTTCTTCTTCAAATAATAAATTTGTCATCATTATTGTAATGCAATCTAATAAAATTGATTTTTTTTCTGTTTTTTCTATAACTATGTCTAAATCTTTAAAACCTTCATATGTATCCCAATTCTGATTCCTTCTAATTTGATGCTTTTCAATTCTATTTTTCATCTCATCATCTAGAGCTTTGGCTGTTGCTATATATAAAACATCATCTTTATCTTTTAATAACTCTTCAGCATATTCACTTTTACCACTTCTACATCCACCAGTTACTAATATTATTTTTCCCAAACTAACTACCTCCATTTCAATCCTCTATATTTATAAATTGCGAAAAAAAGAGTTTCGCAATTTATAGTTGACAGATGACGGTCTACAGTTGACAGTAAAGGATGGGATCGTTTGAAAATAACTTCTACTATATTTCTTACAAAAAAAGCTTGAAGATTGCATATTTTTATAAGGAAAGTAGAACTAATTTTTAAGTCAACCCATAGGTACTTTTGCTAACGCAAAAGGAAAGTAATTTGAATTAAAACCTTTCACTTTAGTAAAAGGTGTCCTTTACTGTTAACTGTAGGTTGTAAACTGTCAACTAGTCTGCATTTTATTTCTACGGGTTTCTTATCTCATCAATATACCAATTACCGTACTCATACTTGATAGTAGCCACAGAACCATTATGAGATGAAAATTTCCAAAAAGTATTAAGTTCTCCGTCCATAATGTATGCAAAAAAAGTTCTCATTACCCCGCTATGAGCTACAATCAATATATTCTCTAACTCTTCTTTTTCTAAATCAAGAATAAAGTTTTCAACTCTATTATACATTTCAATATAACTCTCTCCATTAGGTGGTCTAAATTCTTTCCAATTGTTGCTCCATTCTGTACATTCTTCCGGGTATTTATCTAATAATTGTTCATATGATTTTCCTTCAAAATCTCCAAAATTTAATTCATTAATTCTTTTATCCGCTATTAATTCTTTTTCTGATCCTGATATTATTATAGCTGACTCTTCCGTTCTCTTTCTTTCACTAATAAAAATTTTATCAAATTTTATATTTTTAAGATATTCAGCTGTTTTAATCATCTGGTCCTTACCTTTGTGATTTAAACTGACATCAATATTACCATAATAAACCTTATTATTATTCTCATTTGTTTCTCCATGTCTCACTAAAAATATATTCACATTTCCCCTCCTTATATAGGAAAAATGTGCAACTTAATGCACATCCCTAATATGCTTCATTATCTAATATTTTTTCTTGAATTACTCTTAAAACACCGTTTTCATTATTAGATTTTGCCATAAATTTTGCTACTTTTTTCAAATCATCTACAGCATTTTCCATTGCATAACTATGATGAGCTTTTTCAAACATTGGTAAATCATTATAATGATCTCCAAAAACCATTGTTTCTTCTGGTTTTATATTATATCTCTCCTGAATAAGACTTAGGGCTTTTCCTTTGCTAGTACCTTTCTTTATAACATCAACCCATTGTCTTCCTGAAACAACAATATCTAAATCTTCACCTATACACGATTTGAGTTTTTTTATAGTATTTTCTTTTATTCCATTATATTCAAAAACAGTTATTTTCAAGATTTTGGTTTTTATTTCATCTAGATTCTTTACAATAGAGAGATTAATATTATGACGATTCAATACTTTTGTTAAATTTTTAGATGGTTTTTCAGTATAAGCACAATTTTTTGCACAAAAAAACATGTCCATATTTTCTTTTCGACTAAGCTCTATTAATGATGTATAACTTTTAGAATCTATAAAACTCTCAAATATTACTTCATCTTTTTTATTATATTTTACAATAGCACCATTATGAGCAGCAACTATAATTTCATTATTTACTTTTTCAAAATTCTTTATTAACTGATTATAAAATCGTCCACTAGCAGCTACAAATTTAATATTCTTTTTATCTAAAATCTCAATTGTTTCAAATAACTTTTCATCAATTTCGCCTTTATCATTTATCAATGTTCCATCCATATCTGAGGCAATTAGTTTTATCATGTCGACCTCCTTAAAATACTTGACCAAAATGTTTAAGCAAGCAATAAATCATGTATTAAATTTGACCTTTATATTATAAATCCAAATTTAGTCATTTTTATCATAATAATATTATAACACAAATGTGATATGACTACTGTGTAACTTAATTAATATTTATTATAGTTAAACTTTAATATATTTAAAATAAAAACAAAGGAAATTACTCCTTGATATGATACTTCCAAGGTAGACACTGTAATTAATTAAATTACAAATCTACTTTGGAGGTGTTTTTTTATGGGAAGAAAACTTAAGTATAGTAAAGCATTAAAGATTAAAGCTTGTGAAGATTAT
>NZ_BAABMF010000036.1:0-23114 GCF_050402865.1 Clostridium sediminicola | reverse complement strand
AGGAATTTAACGTCAATAACTCTATTCAAAATAATTTAGTTTCACTAGTTAGGGTTTACACTAAAAAATATGAATATTCGTATATGTTTTTATACTTTTATAATACGAGGAATTTATAAATTTTTTCGGGAATTTCATACTTGTCAAATGCAGTTATATCAATACATTGTAGCATTGTGTAAAATATTTACACTGATTTATAAATTCCATCCATCAGTGGTGAGAAGAAGCATATATAGCGTAAAAGTCGTCGTAACAAACTTTAGAAATTCTTATTTATTTTTGTAATATATGCGTTAAGAAAAATTATTGTTTGAGCATGCGAGTTATAATTTTTTAGCAGATATTTAAGAAAATAAATTAGAATGTCTTAGTGAAGTGGAGTGACTTTCTAGCTATATATGCATTTGTTCAACTATATAAATCAAAAAACAATATTTATTATAATAATATAAAAAACTAAAAAAATTAATACATTATGTAAATTATGTTATGTTTTGTTGTATAGTTTTATTGTTATTGTCGAAAGTATCGGTACACTCGATATACTTTAAGGTTATAATTAAAATATAGCAGAGAAGTAAAATATTCATAAAAATAGGAGGTATTATTGCGAAATTACATAAAGAATAATTTTTAAATAAAAATCTTTTTAGAAAAATTTTACTTAAATATATATGAAATTTTGTTTAAGGAAGCAGATAAAAGAGAAGAAATTATATATTTTAAGTTATTTTAAATAAAATTTAAAAAAATTCCAAGATTAAAAGAAATATTGAAAAATAACACGAACTCATGTTCTTGAAATGCGAAACTTATAGAGTTATAATGTAAGAAATTGAGTGAACTAGTATAAAGTTAATATGTGGAGGTATAGATGACTATAAAAGAGATAAAAAAAGAATTGGAAGAATTGCAATTTGATATATTGACGAATAGAGATAAAAAAATAATAATAAATAAACTACTAGATAAAAAAGTAAAAAAATAGATTTTAGCTTATGAAGTAATTATAAATGTGTAAAACCAAGAAAAATCTTGGTTCTACACATTTACCAGTTCCTCATCAATTTTCGCTTTATCAAATCCTATAATTATTTTTCCATTAATATTTAATACGGGAACACCTCTTTGACCTGAAAGTTCTATCATTTCAGTTGCTCCTTTAGAATCCTTTGTAACATCTACATTTTCGAATTCTACACCTTTTGTATTTAAATATTTTTTAACCTTAGTACACCATGGACATGTTGGTGTAGTATAAACTTTAATCATAATAATACCTCCTCTTATTAACTATTCTTCTATAGTCAAGGTATTTAATTTTGCTCTAGCTGCATAAATTGAAGCAGTTAATCCAGCTGGACCGGCTCCTATAATTAATAAATCAATTAATTTTATTTCTTTATTCATAAAAACACTACTTTCTTTTTTATTTTAGTATTTCCTTATATTTATATAATATTATATTTTTAGTAATTTGTAAAGTGTATTTGTTAATAGTAATTATTAAATGAATTCATATCAATATATGTTAACAATAAGTAAAAATTATGGCATATCACGATAAAAGTTTTAAATATGGTATAATAAAACAGTCAGATAAGCTCAAATTAAGAACGATAAGAGAGGAAGAGAATAATGAACAAAACTAAAAAGCTATTTTTAAATGTATTTATATTGCTAGTTATTTTGTTAGGTACATTATTACCGACAACGCAGGTACAAGCAGAGGTAAATGGCTGGGTTTCAAATGGACAAGATTGGAATTACTACATCAGTAATCAAATAGTTCATAACAATTGGATTAAAGATTCATCAGAAAGATGGTATTACATGAACGATATGGGTACTATGTCAACTAGATGGGCTCAAGATGGTTCAACTTGGTATTATCTTGGTGTGGATGGAGTAAGACAATCAAACAAATGGATCCTAAGTGGAAAAACATGGTATTATCTAGGTTCTAGTGGAGCTATGGCAGCCGATGGGTGGGCTCAAGATTCTAGAAGTAAAAAATGGTATTATTTTGATGAAAACGGTGCAATGTTAAGTAATAGATGGATAGGAAACTATTATTTAGGACCAGATGGAGCAAGAACAATAGTTACTGATAATTGTGTCAAAGTACATTATCTTAATGCTGGACAAGCAAATTCAATACTAATTCAACAAAATGAATATAATATGCTAATTAATGGTGGAAATAGTGATGATAGTGAGTTAATAATTAATTACCTTAAACAAAAAGGAATTACTTCACTAGATTATGTCGTAGCTACACACACAGATGAGAATCATATAGGTGGACTTGATGTTATTATAGATACTTTTGATGTTAGCAAAGTTATTTTGTCTAAAGAGACTACTAGTAGCAATGCGTATAATGACGTTATTAATTCCATTTATAATAAAAACTTAAATATTACTGTTCCAAAAGTAGGAGATACTTATTCATTAGGAAATGCTGAATGGACAATATTAGAATCTAATAATAATGATGGATTGAAGAATTCTTCTATTACAATAAAGGTAAAATATGGAAACAAGAATTTTGTTTTTGATGGAGATACTGAAAATGTATTAGATAATCAAGGTGTAGATAATTCGAAATATAAACTTATTTCTAATAATAAAGAAGGATATCCAACTCAAAGTATGTTAGATAACTTAGAACCTAATGGTATAGGAGTATATAAAACTAATGAATATGGAACAGCTATAGCTACAGTTGATGGAATTAATATTAACTTTAATGCTAAATTATGGGATAATTCAAAGGTTGAAGTAATCAACGAAAATTTAGAAAAAGAGCTAGTTGCTATAAAAAATAATACTAGTATAGATATAAATATGTCAGGATGCAAGCTTATAAGTGGAGAAGGTAATGAAATTTATACTTTTGAAAATTATGTGCTAAGAGCTAATGATATTCTATATGTGACCGTTGATAAAAAGGCAAAGATGAATGGAAATGTTATTGAGAAAGAAGATGAAGGAAACTTTAGATTTAAAACACCAATAGTGGGCGATTCAGAATGTAGTGCGTTAGAACTTGAAAAGTATTTACTTTCAAAAAATCCTAATCCAAACTTTAATGTTCCAGTTAGTTACTTTTGTAAATTATGGATTACAGAAGGAGATTTAGAAAATATAAAAGGAGATATTGCATTTTGTCAAGCTCTTCATGAAACTGGATTCTTTAAATTTGGTGGACAAGTTCTTCCAGAGCAAAATAACTTTGGGGGGATTGGTGCTACAAACAGTTCAGGTATTGGTAAAGGAGCTTGGTTTGAGTCAGTGCAAATAGGAATTCGTGCAAGTATTCAGCATTTGAAAGCTTATTCATCAATAGAACCTTTAGATAAAGAGTGTGTTGATCCTAGATATAGTCTAGTTAGAAAAGGATGTGCACCAAATTTTGAAGATTTAGCTGGTAAGTGGGCATGGCCTGGTTACAACAAAGTAAAATATAGTTCACTTGAAAAAGCTTTAGAAGCGTATGATAGTTATGGTCATTCAATATTAAAGAAGTATGAAGAATTAAAAAAAGTTAATGTAAAAGAGTAAATTTAGATTAATAAGAATAACATACTAGTATCATGAAAATATAATTAGTATATTAAAAGAAGACTATTTTTGTATGAGTAGTCTTCTTTTGTGTATTATTACTTTTGGTAAGAATTCCTAAAGGGTTTGTATACCCAATTCTTTTAGCCATTTCTTTGCAAATTTTTCTCCTTGTTTTTCTTCATAGTCATACCATTCGTCTAATAATTCAGCATTGTAGCTTAGAGTATTTTTAAAACTTCTCATTGGATTTTTTTCATTTAAGCAATTAGATAATTTGCTTGCAAGGTGAGGATCATTTATTTTTCTAGCTATGAATTCTTCTATATCAATATTTGAGCATATGATATCTACAGCAGGTATAAAAATATAACGATGTTCTTTATCATTAGTTATAGCATAACCGTCTGAAAGTAAATCTTGTTTCCAATCAGGCAATGATTCTTGAGGTAAAATTCCTTTAACTACCTTATCAATATCCTCAGGGATATTGATTATATCTCCAGTTACCGTATCTAAATATTCTTTACATAAACCTTCATTATTAAATAAAAGAGATTGTAAAAGTAATTCTAAATCAACTTTTAACTTTTTCATTTATATCAGCTACCTTTCTCTATTTGACAGTGTATAGTTAATTGTGAATTATATGTTCACTATTAACATTATTTTAGAGTATTATTAATATATTATTACAACAAATTAAGACATAAATCAAGTCTAATGAGTATTATTACTTTAAATATGTTTTTATTTCTGATATTCTATATAGTGATTATCAATAAAATTGAATTGATTAACAAAGGAAGGT
This sequence comes from Clostridium sediminicola, assembly GCF_050402865.1. Classification (NCBI taxonomy): domain Bacteria; kingdom Bacillati; phylum Bacillota; class Clostridia; order Eubacteriales; family Clostridiaceae; genus Clostridium; species Clostridium sediminicola. The sequence continues at coordinate 18,733 of NZ_BAABMF010000036.1, read as the reverse complement.
TTAATATGAAAAATAGTAATAAGGATGAAAATTTATTAGAGGATATACAAGGAACAAGATTGAATAAATATATAAGTGGAACAGGAATATGTTCTAGAAGAGAAGCAGATAGACTTATTGAAAATGGTAAAGTTACTATTAACGGAGTAGTTGCTGAAAAAGGAACAAAAGTTATGCCTGATGATAGTGTGAAAATAGATGGCAAACCTGTAAAATCTAAAGAGAAAAGTGTTTATATAGCTTTTAATAAACCTGTGGGGATTACATGTACTACTGAACATAAAGTAAAGGACAATATAATAGATTTTATTGATTATCCAAAGAGAATTTTTCCGATCGGACGTTTGGATAAGGCTTCACAAGGACTTATATTTTTAACAAATGATGGTGATATAGTAAATAAAATTTTACGTGCAGGAAACAATCATCAAAAGGAATACGTGGTTACAGTTGATAAACCTATAAACAACGAATTTATAAAAAAAATGGGAAATGGAATTCCAATTCTAAATACAATTACTCAAAAATGTTATGTGAAAAAGAATGATGAGTTTACATTTACCATAATTTTAACTCAAGGCTTAAATAGGCAGATAAGAAGAATGTGTAAATACTTAGGTTATAATGTTAAGAAACTTAATAGAGTAAGAATAATGAATGTATCATTAAAAGGATTGCCTATGGGAAAATGGCGTTATTTAACTGAAAAAGAATTTAAGGAAATTAATAGTTTGATAGCAAATTCTATTAATACTAAAGAAGCTTCTTATTTAAAGTAATAAATTTTATTTACCGAATTAGAGCATATTTTTTACAATTTAAAAATATAAGTAGGATAATGTAATTATTTATGAAAGTAGGTGAACTTATGATGAGAATAAAGCGAATTAACTACTTGGTGCAGTTAATATAATCTGATGGTAGATTGTATCAAGATAAAGGAATTGCTATCAGTTAACTGCACTACTTTTCTTACAAATAATAATTTGAAAAGGAGAACAGTTATGAATTTATATAAATTAAAAGAATTATGGAAAAAGGATGAACAAAAAAGCTTTCAAGGATGGAATTTTTCCTATTTAGACAAGAGGTTTGAGGAGGAAGAATTACCTTGGAATTATAAGGCTATATTGAAAAAATACTTAAAGCATGATTATCAGTTACTTGATATGGGGACAGGTGGGGGAGAATTTTTGTTGTCTTTAAATCATCCTTATGAAAAGACTTCTATTACAGAGGCTTGGGAGCCTAATGTTAAATTATGTGAGAAAAAACTAGCACCATTAGGTATTTGTGTACGTCAAGTGAATGAAGATTCAAGGCTACCCTTTAAAGACGATGCTTTTGACATGATTATTAATAGACATGAATCTTATGATATAAAAGAAATTAAAAGAATTTTAAAATCTGACGGTATATTTATTACACAACAAGTAGGTGGGAAGAATAATGAATTTCTCTCTAAAAAATTAATTAAAGATTTTGTACCCAAATATTCGCATCTTAAATTAAATTATGCTTTAGAAGAGTTTGAAGAAAATTCATTTGAGACCTTATATAGGAATGAATTTTTTCCTTATTTAAGATTCTATGATGTTGGAGCAATTGTATATTTTGCTAAAGTTATTGAATGGGAATTTCCTGGGTTTTCTGTTGATGATTGTTTTGATAAATTGTGCAGGATACATGAAGAGTTAAAAGAAAACCCATATATTGAAAGCTATGAACATAGATATATTGTTGTTGCAAAAAATTTAAAAAAGTAAACGGATAAAGATTACCCAAAAGAATTGTTTCTATATTCTTTTGGGGTTTTTCCAGTTAGTTTCTTAAATACACGAGAGTAATAACTTTGATCATCAAAGCCTACGATAATTGCAATGTCCAATATTGTATAATTTAAATCAGATAGTAATGCTTTACTATTTTCTATACGCACTTTATTTAAATAATTTGTAAAGCTCATGCCTAATTCTTTTTTAAACATTGTTGAAAAATATGAAGAATTTAAATGAACATAACTAGAAACTTTATCCAAAGATATGTTATTCATATAATTCTTATTTATATAGTTAATAGCTTTTTTTATAGTTTGAGAATTTTTAGAATCGTTTAATGTTAAAACGTTCTCTGTAAATTCATTTAATGCTTTAGTTGTCCAATATGAAATATCCTGTAGATTTTTTGTTTCTCTTAATTTAATTATTATATCATTATTTATTTTTGTAATTCTATCTCTATCAGCACCGCCATCAACCACAGCTCTGGATAATAAAGCAATTAATTCAATGATGTGTGTTTGAATGTCTTCCATGTTACCACCAGATGCAAAAAATATATAGCCCAATAACTCATTTAAAGATTTCTTAGCACCTAACTCATCTTTATTTTTTACTCTCAAGATTAATTCTTTCTCAATATCATATGGATATTTATTTCCTAAGTTTTTATCTTTAATGCTTTGAATACTTTCATTAATTTTAGACTGCTGTTTTAATCTTTCTTTCCTTTCGTATAGGATGTTCTTATCATTGGAAATCAAATTTATAGTTAAAAGAAAAAGAAGTTTACTTAAATATGTAACTTTAGAAGGTTCTACTACAGGAATTGTATCAACATAACTTTTTATTGTATTTTTTTCATAGATATTTAAATCGAATTTTTTCATTATATTATCAATTAGTAGCTTATCAGGGTATTGCAATAAAATTGGCCCTACAATAATTGCACCTTTAAATGATTGGTTTTCAATTAAAGGTGCAGAAAAATAAACAAAACCTGATGGGCAAGTAAAAATATAGGTTTCTCCTAATTGAATAGCTTGTTTACTTGCACGTAAATGAGTTTGTGTACAACAGTTTTTACCTTCAGCTTTACTTTCTATAAATTTACAAAGATTACTTTCCTTTGGGTATGAGAAAATTTTATTTCCATATGAGTCAATTAGAAAAAGTGGCAATTCTATTGAATTTGAATATATCTCAATCATTTCTTTTATTATATTTATATCGGGAAATTGCTTGATGCTACTAGTATTTTCCAAATTACTCACCTCGGTTTTATAAATTGGTTAAACCTAAATAATCATAAATTATTATTAAAATGTAACATAATATTATCATACAACTACAAATAATTATTAATTTTTTTTGATTATACAAAAAAAATTAATAATTATATAAAAAAATTAAAAAAAAATTTGCTTTGATTCTGAAAATTATTAAAATATATATTTTTATTAAAAAATAATAGTTATAACTAAATAAAATACAATTAAAATAAAAATTATTGATAAAAAAGATTCAAAATTAATCTTGAGTTATCTATAATATTTAAAATAAAGTTTACGCATTTTCCTTTATCATTGTATTAAAGGTAAGGGAAAACAAATCCCTTCAAGTTAAGACAATTAAATTGGGAGGTAATATATATGAATTCATTTGAAAGAGTATTAACAGCACTTCAACATAAAACACCCGACAGGATACCAGTTTATCCGTTAATTAATAGTGTATCAAGACATGTTTTGGGAATTAATTATGAAGAATGGACAAAAAACACTGATTTATGTGCAGAGGCTATTTTAAAAACTACTGATGAGTTAGATCTTGATTGTATATGTTCTTTAGTAGACTTATCTGTAGAAGCTGCAGACTGGGGACAAGAACTAATTTATTTTGAGAACGAAGCGGCATGTCCTGATCATAATAATAGATTAGTTAAATGCGTTGAAGACTTTAAAAATATTAAAAAAATAAACCCTAGAGAAACTCCAAGAATGAGCGAACACATAAAATTATGTAAAAAGCTTGTAGATGCAAAAAAGAATGAAGTTCCTGTTGTTGGATTTGTATTTGGACCATTAGGAATTGCTAGTATGTTAAGAGGACAAGCTGAAATATTTATGGATATATTTGATGAACCAGAATTAGTAAAAGAAGCAGTTGAAGAAATAACTCAAACTTTAGAAGAGTATGTAACTGCATTAATAGATACAGGTGTTGATGCTATAATGTTTGATACTTTATTTGCATCTCAAACAATTATGAGTAAGGATATGTGGGATGAATTTGAAGGTCCTTATATAGAAAGACTTGCTAAACTAGTACATGATAAAGGTGTTGCTGTAATGATTCATAACTGTGGAGGAGGAGTATATTTTGATGTTCAAATAGCTAGAATGCAACCAGAAGCTATATCTTTCTTACATATACCAGATGATTGTACATCTCTTGAAAATTTGAAAGAAAAATATGGTAGCAAGACTACTTTAATTGGATGTGTAAGCCCAGGATGGATTGCTAGTGCAACAATTGAAGAAGTTGAAGAAGAGTGTAGAAAAGAAATTGAAGTTTTAGGAAAAGGTGGTGGCTTCATTTTAGCAACAGGATGCGAATACCCTGCATTTTTAGATTTTGAAAAAGCTAAAGCCATGGTTAGAGTTGCAAAGGAATATAAGAATTATTAAATTTTATAAAATAGATTTTTATTAAACCCCAAAGTAGAAGTTAGTAGCAAGTAGCTATTAACTTTTGCTGTTTTTTGGCAGAGATTATAAATATTTTGAAAGTAGAATCAGAACTAATTGTTAAGTACTCTGTTAGATACTTTTGCTTTCTAAAAGGAATAAATAGATTTTATTTGGAAAAAATATAAATATAGTTACTATGCTTTAGGAGGAAAATATATGGTATATAAAAGTCCAAAATCATTAGAAGAAGAAGTTCAGGAAAATATCATACAAGGAGAAATGAATTGTGGGTTTAAAAATAGTTATGCTGAAAAAGTAGATAGACATGCTTATTTGAACAATAAAGAAAATGATGAAAAAATAAAACATATGTTTGATTCTTATCAACAGAAATATATTTTTAATGGTGATGAAAAACAAGAATAGTATAAAAAAGATTTAAACTTAAGTTGATAAATCTGTTGAGAAGAGATCATTATCAACAGATTTTTTTATTAATATTATTAAGTACAAAGTCTTTGAAAGTATTATTAAGAGGGGATAAGAATCTTTTTTTATGACATATGAAATAAAAATTTCTTTCTAGAACAAGATCGGAAACCTCTACAGGAATAATACTGCCAGTTTCAATTTCTTCTTTTATTGCTAATTCTGAAATAAAGCTTGAACCAATATTTAGTTTAATCATTTTTTTTATAGCTTCATTACTTGAAACCTCACTTATAATATTTAATTTCTTTGCAGCAAAACCTATTTCTTTAAGATTCTTTTCTATTAGATAACGAGATCCTGATCCTTCTTCCCGTAAAATAAGTGGAAGAGTACTAAGCTTTTGTAAGTCAATAGTATCATAAGGAGAAAAAATATCTTTAAATGATGGAGGAAGTGCTAAAACTAAACGATCCTCTATTAATTTAGTATATTCAATATTTTCGTAGTTGTATCTAGCGCCTATAATACCAAAATTTATAAAACCTTCTTTAAGCAGATTATGCACTTTTTTTGAATCGGTTTGTTTTATTCTAAAACTTACTCCGGGATAATGTGAGTTAAAGTCTTTCACAAAATATGGAAGAATATATTGGGCTGGTATGCTACTTGAATTAATTTCTATAGTACCCTCAATTTTTGATTTATATGAATTTAAATGATGAATAGCTGTGTCCTTGAGATTGACCATTTCTTGCGCGTAATTAAAAAAAATAAAACCAGCGTCAGTAAGTGTTATTTCGCGACCATTTCTATCGAATAAAACAATACCCAATTCTTCTTCAAGTCTTTGAATATGATTAGTTACAGTAGGTTGAGTTAAAAACATTTTTTTTGATGCTTTAGAAAAACTTTTTAAATTAACTATTTCAATAAATGTAATTAATTGTTTAAAATCCATTTTCATACTCCTCTTTTATCTATCCATAGAATGGTTTAATTATATAGTTAATATTACAGAATTATTTTACATAAAGTCAAGTAATATATTTACGCGAAGATAAGGTTTCTCTTAATCATAAAATAAAGAGGAGACTTTGATAATTATAATTGTTGATTATATACCTGGAATATAGATGTTGCTTATTAATAATATAGTTCAGAAACTAGGTTTTATATTTAAGTGACTTTATGAAATTTGAATTTGATAGAAAAAGAAAACATATTAAGGAAAAGAAATTATGAAATTATATTTTTTAAAGCATATCTAGATTTATCAAAAGATTGTTTGAAAATACATAATATAGTATAATGTGAAATATATTCTCAAAAAATAGAGAAATTATTAGATCTGATTTGATTTTCTTTCAATAGTATTGTTAGGGGGATAAGTATGTTATTTCTTAAAGGATATTTAATTAAAGATAAGGTATTTGAAAATAATAATGAGATAATTTATAAAGGCGAAGAAATTTATAAGAATAAGCATGTGATAATTAAATTCCTTAAAGTAAAAACATTTTCTGATCAAGAGAAAAACCAGATCAAGAGAAAATATGAAATATCTAAAAAACTAGATTTTCCTGGAGTAATTAAAGTATATAAAATGATAAACGATGGAATAAGAATTGCAGTTGTAATGGAGGACTTTAATGGAATTACTTTACAAGAGTTTATAGATTTATATGATTTGGATTTGAAAGAGAAACTAAGGGTTTTTATCAAAATAGCTAATATTATAGATCAAATACATAAGTTGAATATCGTTTATAAAGATATAAATCCTAATAATATATTTATTAATGTTAAAACAAAAGAAATAAAATTTATGAATTTCGGAATAGCAAGTGAAATGAAAAGTGGTATATCATTTCTTATGAAAACGAATGAAATTGAAGGTTCACTGAAATATATTTCTCCAGAGCAAACAGGAAGGACAAACTTCCAAGTAGGATACTCTTCAGATTTATATTCATTAGGAGTAATACTTTATCAAATGTGTACTAAAACAGATCCATTTGAGTATAGCAATTCAATGGAGATTATACATGCTCATATTGCAAGGAAACCTGTTTCGCCGAAGGATTTAAACAAGGACATTCCTTTAGTGATTTCAGATATTATTATGAAACTATTATTAAAAGTACCTGTAGAAAGATATCAAAATGCTTCTGGATTAATTGCAGATTTAAAGGAATGTTTATATCAATTACAGAACACAAAAAAAATTAACTATTTTGCGATTGGTAAAAAAGATATTAATAGAATACTTCAGATTCCAGAAAAAATATATGGTAGAGACAAAGAATTAGACAGGTTATCCAGTATTTTTGAAAAAGTACAAAATAATAAAAAGCAATTATTAGTTATAACTGGGCAAGCAGGAATAGGTAAAACATATTTAGTTCATAAATTTTGTAGTGATATTTCTGAAAATGGATGCTATTATACTTGGGGAAAATTTGATCAATATCAAAACATACCTTACAGCGCTTTGGTACAAGCTTTCAAAGGGTTAATAAAACAATTACTAATGGAGCCAAATGAAAAACTTAAAATATGGAAAGAAAAGTTAGATAATGCTCTATGTGTAAATGGGCAAGTGATTATAGATGTTATACCAGAATTAGAATTAATAATTGGAAAGCAACCGGAAGTTTATAAGTTAGATCCAGAACAAACGTTGAATAGATTCAACCAAACATTCAAGAAGTTTCTAGGAGTTTTTACTCATTTGGAAAATCCGTTAATTATATTCATCGATGATATACAATGGGCTGATTCAGCTTCTATGGATTTGTTGTTAGCTATGTTAGAGGATAAGAATAATAATAGATTATTTTTAATTTTAGCTTCACGTTTCCAAGAACAATACTATAAACTTAAAAATAAATGGGATGAATACTATAATACTCAAATTGTGAATTTTAATAAAATTAGTTTAAAAGTTTTTAATAATAAAGAAATTATAGAAATTATTTTAAATATATTAGATTGTTCAGAGCCTACTGCTAGAAAAATTGCAGATTTAGTTATAAAGAAGACAGATGGTAGTTCATTTTTCGTGTTGCAATTTTTACAAGAACTATATAATAAGGGCTTAATAAAATATGATTCAAATTGTTTACAATGGAAATGTAACTTTGAAGACTTAAAAAATACTGAGTTATCTGATAATCTTATGGAATTAATGGTTCATAGATTTAATCACCTCTCTAATAATACAATAGAAATGCTAAAGGTAGCTTCATGCATAGGAAACACCTTTAGTATTACTTCCCTTGTTCAAGTAATCCATAGTATAGAAGAAATGAATTTCGCAAATTTAAATGAAGTTATAAATAAAGGGTTAAGTGAAGCAAAAGAGCAAGAGTTTATTGTTCCACTCAATAATAAAAATAAAATGGATAATAACTATAAATTTGTACACGATAAAATTCAACAAGCAGCTTATAATTTGTTGGATAATAAAACAAAAACCAATATACATGAAAAAATTGGAGAATATTATACTGAGATTTATAGTGAAGAAGAATTACGTGAAAAAGTTTTTATAGTAGTTGAACAATTAAATAAAACTGCAGATCTTATAATATCAGAAAGTAATAGAGTAGAGAGGATAAGACTTAATTTATGGGCAGCAGAAAAGGCAAAGATATCTGTTGCATATGAATCTGCAATTATATATTTGAAAGCAGGTATGTTTCTAACTGAGGAGCGAGATTGGAATGATAATCATAGTTTAATTTTTGATTTATTTAAAGAACGAATAGAGATAGAGTTTTTACTTGGAAATTTTATCTTCTCTCAACACCTTATAGAAAAGACTCTAAAGCATACAAAGATTTACATTGAAAGAGCAAAGATATATTGTTTGTTATTAGTTCTATATACAATGCAAGGTAAATACCAAAAAGCAATAGAAGTTGGAAATACTGCATTAAAAATTTTAGGAGTTGATTATGCTCAAAAAGATTTGGATAATCTAATCAATGTAGATATAAAAAAACTAGAAGAGATTTTTAAGAATAAGAGAGAGTTATTTTTTGAAAATCTTTTTCCAATGAAGAATGAAGAAAAAATTATTGCTATGGATATACTTTCAAAATTGATTACAACAACATATTTATTTGATAATAAATTGTGGAAATTAACAGTAATTACAGCTGTAAAACTTTCATTGGAATATGGATATACTTCGGGCACAGCTTATGCTTATGCTGGATTTGGAAATGTTCTTGTTTCTCATGGGGAATACAGCCTAGCAAATGAATTTGGTCAATTAGCATTAGAATTAAATGCAAAATTAAATAATGGTTCGCAAAAATGTAGAGTTTGTGAGGTAGTATCAGGTCATTTAAATCATTGGAAGAATCATATAAATAATGCTTTTAAAATTAGTGATATTGGATATCAAGCAGGAATAGAATGTGGAGAACTTCAGTTTGCTGCATATGTTAAAATGCTTACAGAAGTTTTAAATCGATTTGCTAGTGGTGAAAATTTAATATCTATCCAGAGTAATTTAGATGAATATTTGGAATTTTGCGAAGTAACTCAAAATAAATTGATGGTAGACTTTTTGATTAGTGCGAAAAATACTATAGAAAATTTGAATGGAATGAAGAAGAAGAATTTGTATAAGAATGTTAGGTTTGAGGAGGAAAGATTTATAAAAAGATGTTATAAAAATAATAGTTTATTAAGTATATGTTATTATAGGATATTTAAGCAACAAGAGAAATTTATTTTTGGTGCATACAAAGAAGGGGTTACTTATAGCGAAAAAGCTGAAGAATATCTAAAATATATAGCAAATACAATAATGATTTCAGAGCATAATTGGTATTATTCTCTATGTTTATTAGCTTGCTGTAAAGAAGCAAGTAAATTAGATAAGAAAAAATACATGAAAAAAGTTTTACATAACCAAGAGAAAATGATGATATGGTCAGAACATTGCCAAGATAATTTTTTGCATAAGTATTTATTGGTAGAGGCAGAAATAGAATGTATTGATGGTAATTATGAAAAAGCTGAAAGATTGTACGAAGAGGCAATTAATTATGCTAAAAAAAATAGATTTGTTCAAGATGAAGGCATTTGTAATGAATTAACTGCTGAGTTTTATTTTCGAATGGGAAAAGATAAAATTGCATCTTTATTTTTAAAAGAAGCTCGAAGTCTTTATGAGATATGGGGAGCTAGACGAAAAGTTTGTCATATGGAAAATAAATATCCTGAAATTTTCAATAGACTTTACAATAATAAAATTTACTATGAACAAAGGAATATATATCAAGTGGACATTGAAACAATTATGAATATTTCACAGAGCATTTCTGGAGAAATTGAATTAGATAATTTGATAAAACGTCTTTTGAAAATTTTATTAGAGAATGCTGGAGCAGAAAAAGGAATATTTTTAATGAAGTCAGATGACAAAATGACAATTCAAGGATATATAGATTTGAATAAGACTTCAATTATGCAAAATATACTAGTAAATCAGTATAGTGAAATACCACAAAGTATTATTGATTATGTTATAAGAACGAAAGAAAATATTGTAATTAATAACGCTTATAAAGAGGGGCTATTTACTCATGATAATTATATTGTAAAAAATAAGATAAAGTCAATTTTTTGTATTCCAATAATTTATTTAAATAATTTAAAAGGAATAGTATATTTAGAAAATAACATTACTGTTGGAGCATTTACTGATGAATACATTGAAATGATATCGATGCTTTCTTCTCAAATAGCTATTTCTATTGAGAATGCTTTAATGTTTGAAAAATTAATATCAGTTAATACTGAACTTGAAAAGAAAGTTGAAAATAGAACAGAAAAAATTAAGAAGACTATAAGAAAACTACAATGTGAGATAAAAGAGAGAAAAAAAGCAGAATTAACATTACAAGAAAGTGAAGAAAGATATAGGTTTTTAGTTGAATTGATGCCAGATATGTTGTACATAAGGGATGGAAATAAGCTATTATTTTCTAATAAAGCAGGAGCAAAAATTTTAGGATATGATAATCCAAGAGAAATGTTTGGAAAACAAATTACAGAGCTATTTAAACCTCACCCTGATTATTCTGAAAAATTGAAACAAAACTTTAAGTTAATAGAAAATAAAAAAGAATTATCTTTACTTGAAGAAAAACTAATAAGAAGAAAAGATAATAAATTAATATACTTAGAAACGTCTTCAAGAAATTTTAAACATAAAGGGAAGCATGTAACGTTACTTGTAGCAAGAGATATTGCGGAACGTAAAAGGCTAGAAGAATTACGAAAAAAAGCTGAAAAAAGTGAAAAATTATTAAATGAAGCTTTAGAATATGATAAATTAAAAACAGAGTTTTTTGCAAATATGTCCCATGAATTTAAAACACCTTTAAATGTATTATTAGGAGCTATTCAAATGATGCAACTAATGATAACTGAAAAATCATTAGAGAGTAATTATGAAAAAGTTGAAAAATATTCTAAAATAATGAAACAAAACTGTTTTAGGCTAATTAGATTGGTGAATAATATTATTGATATTTCAAAAATAGATTCAGGGTATTTCAATTATAGTCCTAGATATCATAATATTGTAAGTGTTGTGGAAGATATAACTTTATCTGTAGCGGAATATATCGAAAACCATGGTATTAAACTAATTTTTGATACTGAAGTAGAAGAACAAATTGTATTTGGAGACCCTGATAAAATAGAAAGAATCGTTCTCAATTTACTTTCAAATGCTGTAAAATTCACTGAATTTGGAGGTAATATTCTCGTAAATATATATAGTAGAGAAAATAGTATAATTATTTCAATTAAAGATACGGGAATTGGCATACCAAAAGAAAAACAAAAACTCATTTTTAAAAGATTTATGCAAATAGATAAGTCATTATCTAGAAACAAAGAAGGAAGTGGTATTGGATTAAGTCTTGTAGAAGGTATAGTTCAATTACATGGAGGAAATATTACTCTAAATTCAGAAAGTGGAAAAGGAAGTGAGTTTTTAATTCAGCTCCCTGTGGTAGATGAGGGAGTAATAAAAGAAGAGAACTTAGTTCCAAAGAAGAATTTGGATAAAGATAATGAAAATATTGAAAGAATACATGTTGAGTTTTCAGATATTTACTTTTGAAAAATAAAGTATTGGTGAGTCTATAAAAGAATAATGAAGAATAGATTTACAGTATTAAATTTTACAAAAAGTATACATTATAGAAATCTATACATGATATAATATGAATTGCTATATAATTATCATAGAAATAGCTTTTATGATTATTAATTTATACATATATAGATTTCTTTATAGAACTGAAAACTGTATATAAGTGTAAATTAAGTTTTTATAAGGTGGCTATATATTAGGAGGTCTTATAATGAAGTTTTTTATTGATTTTAAAAATAGTTTTTACAATTTTTCAGAATACAGGAAAATGATAAAGAAAAGTTATGGCAAAAGTTTTCTTTATGCAGTTTTACTTTCCTTAATTTTGTCTTTAGTTATTACTATTAAAACAGGTATTGTAATAAATGATGTTACAAGAGAAGCTACTAATTTTTATAATTCAGAAGTACCTTATTTTGAAATTCATGACGGGAAATTAGATGTAGATACTGAACTTCCTTACTTCATTGATGATGGAAATGGAGTAGTTTATATTGATACAAGGGAAGGCGCTGATCAAAGCATTGAATCTAAGTATGATGAAGGACTTTTTATATTTAGAGACAAGATGATTCAAAAGCAATTTTTTAAAACACAAACTATTGAGTTTTCTCAATTCGGAACTGTTGATTTTACAAAAGATGATGTAGATAAAATTTATCCTATGATTAGTAAATTTAAAATTGCTGCAAACATACTTGTGTATATTGGTTATTTTATTTACTCAATATTATCATTTTTAGTATTATCATTAATCTATGGCTTGGTTGGATTGATTATAAAAGCTATAATGAAATCAAATCTTACTTTTACTGAACTTGCCAATGCTTCAATTTATGCATTAACAGTTCCTAAAATTATTAAAATAATACTCTCAATTGCTGAAGTTGACGTTCCTCATTATTGGATAGTAACCTTGATAATTACTGTTGTATACTTAGTTATGGTTGTAAAACAGAAAGATGATGAAGCATTATTAATTGAAAAATATTAAACTGACGTGTATATGTCGGTTTGTTGAAAAGACCTTGTGAAAAAGCAGGGTCTTATTTTTAGTTGTACAAAATTTAAATGTGATAAATAATATTTTGTATTTATCGAACATAGTAACATATATTTGGTAAAATACCCACGAAAATAATCGTAAAGAATTTAGAATATATGCTATATTTTCTTTCGCTATTAGTGTAAAATAAATCGATAAAAATATTAATAGACAGTATAAAACAAAAGAAAAAAATTGGTGGAGGTAAAAATGACAAAGAAAAATTTAAAAAAAACTGTTACATTTATCGAAGCAATATCGTTAGTAATTGGAATGATTATAGGGTCAGGCATATTTTTGAAAATTGGTATAGTGTTACAAAACGCTGGTTCATCAGGAATGGCACTACTTGCATGGATTACAGGGGGAATTATAACTATAGCGTCAGCTTTAACTATTGCTGAAATAGCGGCTGCAATTCCTAAAACAGGAGGTTTATATATATATTTAGAGGAGTTATATGGCTCTGTTTGGGGATTTTTACTAGGATGGGTGCAGACGGTGATTTCATATCCAGCATCCGGGGCGGCACTAGCAATTGCATTTGCAAGTTTTTCTTCTTTTTTTATACCAATGAATGATATTCAGTTAAAAGTATTTGCTGCAATAACTCTTATATTTGTAATTACTATTAATATTATAGCGACTAAATTTGGAGGGGCTATCCAAACAATATCAACTATCGCAAAGTTGATTCCAATAGCTACAATTATAATTTTTGGACTTATAAAAGGAGAAGTGCGTGATTTTTCATTTATACAATCATTTTCCGTTCAAGGGCAAGGATTTGGAGTGGCTATATTAGGTACTTTATGGGCATATGATGGATGGATAGGTGTCACTAATATGGCAGGGGAACTTAAAAACCCTAAAAAGGATTTACATAGATCTATTATAATAGGAGTTAGTTCTGTAATAGTTGTATATGCACTGTTTAACTTTGCTATAATGAAATTAATACCAATAGATACAATTGCAAATTCAAAACAGCCTGCAGTGGATGCAGCTACCGCACTTTTTGGAAGTAAAGGTGGAGCTTTTATAGCAGCTGGTATTATGATTTCAGTATTTGGTACTTTAAATGGGTATTTAATGACTGGTGCTAGAGTTCCTTTTGCTATGGCAAAGAGAAAACAATTACCTTTATGGAGAACCATAGGTAAAGCACATTCCAAATTTGAAACTCCTGGTAATGCGCTAATACTCCAATGTATTTTGGCGTTAATTTATATTTTTACAGGAAGTTTTAATACTTTAACTGATTTATTGGTATTTGTATTATGGATATTCTTTGTAATGGGAGTGGCTGGTATTTTTGTTCTAAGAAAAAGAATACCTTCAGAGAAAAGGCCTTATAAAGTACCTCTTTTCCCTCTAATTCCTTTGGTGGGTATTTTAGGTGGTGTTTATATACTGATAAGTACAATTATAAGTTCACCTATAAACTCAATAATTGGAATTGGAATAACTATATTAGGATTGCCAGTATATTATTTTTTGATGAAAAAAGAAAGATGAAGTTTATAAAGTTAAAAGTATGACAGACATAATAAAACAGCAGAAATTGATCTGCTGTTTTATTTTTACTACATTATTTAATATTTATGGGGTTAAATTACGAGTATAATGAATACTTTTTAAATTCTTCAATCTTTTAAGTGCTTCTTTTAAAGTTTCCTCTTGTTTGGCAAAATGAAATCTTATGTAATTATTAATATTTTCTTTGAAAAAACTTGAACCAGGAACTGCTGCTACACCGACTTCTTTAGCTAACCATTCACAAAATTTATAATCATCTTTTTCACCGAATTCAGAAATATCTACTAAAACATAATATGCTCCTTCAGGTTCATAATATTTTAATCCTATTTCATTTAATCCATCTAAGAATAGCTGCTTTTTTCTTTCATAAGTATTTTGTGAATCTTCATAGTATTCGTCTTTAAATTTTAGTCCTGCAACAGCAGCCTTCTGTAATGGAGCAGCTGCCCCTACTGTTAAATAGTCATGTACTTTCTTACAATTATCAATGATATTTTTAGGAGCAATAATATATCCTAATCTCCAACCAGTAATAGAATATGTTTTAGATAGAGAACTACAAGATAAAGTTCTTTCAAACATTCCAGGTAGAGATGCAAGATAAGTATGTTTGTGTGGTTTGTATACTATATGTTCATAAACTTCATCAGTAATAACAAAGGTGTCATACTTTTTTGAAAGTTCTGCAATGTATTGAAGTTCTTCCGCTTTAAATACTTTGCCTATAGGATTTGAAGGATTACATAATATCAATGCTTTTGGTTTTTGTTCAAAAGCTTTTTTCAATGTTTCTCTGTCGAAAGTAAATGTTGGAGGAACTAAAGGTACAAATATAGGTTCTGCACCAGTTAAAATGGTATCAGCAGTGTAGTTTTCATAGAATGGTGAAAACACAATTACTTTATCTCCAGGATTACAAACAGACATCATGGCAACCATCATGGCTTCAGTACTACCACAAGTTACTACTATATTTTCCTCTGGATTTATATTAATACCCATAAAATTTCTTTGTTTTTCAGCCAAAGTTTTTCTGAATTCTTTTGAACCCCATGTTATTTCATATTGATGGGGACCTTCTATTGCAACATTTTGTAATGTGTCTATTAATTTCTGTGGTGGATCAAAATCTGGAAAACCTTGAGATAAGTTTATAGCATCGTACTCATTAGCAATTCTAGTCATCTTTCTAATTATAGATTCCGTAAATGAATCTAGTCGATTACTTAATTTTGGCAAGCAAAAATCTCCTCTCAAATGAGCTATTTTATAAATTACATGTATAGTATTAATATAAGAATAATTTTAATTCTTTTTCTTTATTTGTCAAATGTTTTATATATGGAAGACTTTTAATATATTAAGGTATAAAAGTATTAGATTCCAAAAGATGGTGCTTAAAATTGATATATTTGTGGTAAAATAATACTTACAGTATGAAAATTTAAAAAGATGAATATGAATACAAAAGGTTCTATAAAAGTGAAAGAAAGGTATAGAATAATCAATAAAAGGAGCTCAGTTATGAATAATAAATTTGAATTCAAGGCAGAAATAATTAGTGCTGAAAAAGTTGATGGAGCCTATGTGAAATTTCCTTATGACGTTAAGGAAGTGTTCGGAAGTAAAGGGATAATAAAGGTGATTGCCACTTTTGAAGGATATGAATACAGAGGAATACTTGTTAAAATGAGTTCGGATTGTCATATTATTGGTATAACAAAGGCCATAAGAAAGATTATAGGAAAAGAACCAGGAGATGAAATTCAGGTTACTATTCAAAAAGATTTGGATAGTAGATTGAAAGAAATTCCACAAAATTTACTTTGTGTTTTAGGCGAGAATAAGGAGGCTAAAAAGTTCTTTGAAACTTTAACCGAAAGTCAAAAAAATAAATTCATCACTTTCATTACATCAGCCAAAAAAGAAGTAACAGTAAAATCTAGACTAGAAAAGGTCGAAAAAATGCTGATTAGTAAAGAAAAAATGAAGTAATTAGTTAGGAAAAGTATTTTCATTAGTGATTAAATATATAAAAGGATAAGTATAAAAATATTGAACAGCAGATACACATCGGCTGTTCAATATTTTTGTAAACACAGTTAAGAATTAGCACTAATACAGATTATCTAAGATAACTTTTTAAATAATAGTGCTATTTCATTTTATAGAAAGTTTTGAGAAACATAAACGGCAAGTATTGCACCTGTAGCTACCTTCATCAAGCCTTTATTAAAATATGCTAAAATCAAAGCTACTACCATTCCAACAGCTGCTGGCAGCATACTTCCAGTTGAATATAAAATACTTGGAAAAATCATAGCACCAAGTACAGCATAAGGCATATAAAATAGCAATGATTTTAAGAATTTAGATTCTAATTCTTTTTTAAAAAGTAAAATAGGCAAAGCTCTTGGAAGGTATGTTACGAGAACCATTATAAGAACTGCCAATATTTGTTTTGACATAATTATGCTTCCTCCCTTGGAAAATAGAAAGCACCCAAACAAGATGCTATTAAGGTTGCTATAATAATTCTGAATCCACTAGATATATTTGAGAATATTGGTACCCAGGTTAATAAACTACTTACTAAAACAGCACCTAATGTAACAATTAGTATTGGTTTAGATTTTCTTGACTCAGGAATTACTAATGCTATAAACATTGCATATAAAGCTATACCCATAGCATTTTCAAGATTTTGTGGTAAAAATGAACATGATACAGCACCTAGAGTTGTGCCTATTATCCATCCTAAATAGGGTCCAGTTTCTATACCCATCATAAATGGAAAAGAAATTGTTTTTTCTTCTAATGCAGCAATAGTAAATGTTTCATCTGTAATTCCGAATGCTATGATGCTACGTAAGCTCAAAGGCATCTTAAAAGAAATTTTTTGCGAAAGCGATAAAGACATTAACATATAACGAATATTAATAACTAATGTAGTTAAAGCAATCTCTAACAAAGAACCACCATTAATAATTAAAGCTGTTCCAGCAAATTGGCCAGCTGACGTAAAATTAGATAAAGATATAAAGATAGCTAGTCCTAGTGGAAGACCGCCATTCACTGCCATCAAACCAAAGGTAAATGAAACTGGTATATAACCTATAAAAATAGGAATACCTTTTTTAAATCCTTCATAAAAATCATAAACTGCATTTTTATCATTTATTTGAAATGAATTTTTTTCAACAATTCTTTTATTCTCCAAGTTAATCACCTCTGTATAAAACTAAATATATAGTAAATTTATATTTTAAAAACACTTAATAATATAACTAATTTCCCTTTATTTTGCAACCTTTTAAAGGTAATCAAATAAGTGATACTAAAGATTTATTACTTTATCAATATATAGGTTGAGTTTTTGCGAGATATACACAATGTATATCTTTAATAATGAAGTTATATTGAAACTAGTGAAAGGTGGATTATTTATAGTAACTGTAGAAGAAGTGATTATAAGTGATAAATTAATAGTCAAAAACGGAAGCTACTTACCCAGGAGTATCAGTATATGAAAAAAAAAGAAATAGGAAGTATCGTGAAGGAAAATCAAAATAATTTGCGATAACAATGTATTATGTGAAAGAATAGATTTTATTAATTTGATAAGATATTCCTTGTCGTCGAGAGACACAAGCAAATTTGATCTTTGAAAATTAAACAGAGAATGATAATAAATGCCAGTCAATGAATTTAAGTAATGAGTTATGAGAATCTAGTATGAAACTTTATTTGTACTTGTATCAAAATCTCGATGCTTTAACGAGTTTTGGACACGTATAAATAATTAGTTGAATTAGATACTCGCAACGGAGATTGAACTTTTCAAATTGAGAGTTTGATCCTGGCTCAGGACGAACGCTGGCGGCGTGCTTAACACATGCAAGTCGAGCGATGAAGCTTCCTTCGGGAAGCGGATTAGCGGCAGACGGGTGAGTAACACGTGGGCAACCTACCTCGAAGTGGGGGATAGCCTCTCGAAAGGGAGATTAATACCGCATAATATGTCTTTTGCGCATGTAAGAGATATTAAAGATTTATT
>NZ_BAABMF010000035.1:0-23720 GCF_050402865.1 Clostridium sediminicola | reverse complement strand
TAAGATATTACAATAATTATAGATATCAATGGAACCTAAACAAGATGACTCCTGTACAATACAGAAATCATCTCTTAGCATCTTAACACCCTTTTTAAATTGTCCTTGACATAGGTACCATTTTATTATGAGAACACCCTATAGTTACTTGAATAATTAAACTATAGGCTTCACTAGGTGGCCTATATACCATTCCTTCATATCTCATCTAATGTCCACCTCCTATAATCTTCTGAAATTATCACTTTTAAAACTATGATCAGCTTCTATAAAACTATCCAATTGTTTTAATAATTGATCTTTATCTTTATTTAATGTTGCTGAAATAGGAGCATAATTTGATGCATGATTCCCTCTGAATAAACAATTTGTAAGTTCTAGATTTTCCACAAATTTTCTAGTTTCAATCATAACTTCTTTAGGAGATAAAAGAGTAATTTCTCCCTTTGCAATCTTCTCATACATTCCTGTGTTTTCGTCTACTATCAATGTAAGGAGCCCAATATAATCAGGATTCATTGCACTTATTACTCTTGCAGTTCCCACAGCATGCATTTCCCATTTTTCTTTTCCGCCCAATCCTGAAATAAGTGATACTGATAACTTTATTCCAGCTTTTCTAACTAGTTGTCCTGCCTGAATCATTTCTTCTGCAGTTGAACCCTTATTATTATCTTTAAGTATTTCATCACTTCCAGATTCAACTCCCATATAAATAATCTTTAAACCTAATTCTTTTAATCTTCTTAAATCATCTTCACCTTTTCTCAATACATCTTGTGCAGTTGCAGAAAGTCCAACTCGTTCACATTCTGGGAATAATTCTTTTATTTTCAAAAGAATTTTTTCTAAATTCTCAGTTTTTAGAAATAGTGCATCTCCATCAATTAAAAATACTCTCTTTACTTCCCTATACTGCTCTCTTGCCGTTTCCAAGTCTTCAAATACTTCTTCTAGTTTTCTTATTCTAAATTTTTGATTCTTAAACATATTACAGAAAACACATTTATTATGCGAACACCCAAAAGATACTTGTATTAGCAAACTATAAGCTTCACTTGGCGGTCTATAAATCGCCCCTTCATATCTCATTTCCATTACCTCCTGTTTTGACAAATGTTATGTTACAATATATATTAATGCAATTTTTATGCCAATTAGAAATAGTTGTTTTTAATAAGGTTTAGCAACTTTTAGGATAAATATTTAGCATTTCCACATATTTCGTGAGTCAAAACAGACTCAATTCAAACAATGCATTTCTTTTTCTGCTTCATCCCAAGGAACTACATATCCTTGCCCTTTTGAACAGAAAATAGAAGCTGATGTATAAGAAGGGTCAGCATTTTTGTTGTAACTAATCTTTTCTATAACCTCTTCTGAATTATGACAAGGATAATATCCACCAAATACTAAGTTTATACTTCCTTTTCCACCTGTGAAAGAAACTAATTCAGTACTATAGTTGATAAAAGTAGCTACAGGAACTTTTCCTGTTAAGATTGCCTTTTCACCTTTTGTTTCAGGAGGATTAAAATCACCATAAGCCTTTTGAACATCAGCTAAGACCCTCCCCATATGTTCTAAATCAACCTTAATTTTAAATTTATAGTAAGGTTCTAGCAAAACATTCTGTGTCTTTTCCAATCCTTGTCTCAATGCTCTATAAGTAGCTTCTCTGAAATCTCCACCACTAGTATGCTTATTATGTGCTCGCCCAGTGAGCAGTGTTACTTTTATATCTGTAATAGATGCTCCGGTCAGTAACCCATTGTGCTCTCTCTCAAAAATATGATGGCGAATAAGATTTTGTTGCCCAGTAGTCAAGTCATCTGCATGACATTTATTTTCAAAACTAATCCCACTATTTCTTTCTGCTGGTTCTAATTTTAAATGTACCTCAGCATAATGCCTTAACGGTTCAAAATGACCACAACCATTTACAGAGCTTTCTATAGTTTCTTTAAAAAGAATTTGTGGAGTTCCAAAAGTAATACTAAAATCAAATCTCTGTTTCACTATTTCTTCTAATACTTCTAATTGGATTATTCCCATAACATTAATATGAATTTCACCCAAACTTTCTTCCCAAGTTACATTCAAAGAAGGATCTTCCGCTTCTAAAATTTTAAAGGACTTCAACACTTCTTTTGTATTTAAAGATGAATCAAATATTACCTTAGATTTTAGTGTTGGTACAATTTCATAAGCTACTTTTTCTCTCACATTTCCTATACTCTCTCCTGCCAACAGCCCTGTAATTCCTGTAACTGCAAAAAGTTCTCCTGCTAAAATTTTATCCACAGATTTAAATTTACTTCCATTATATTTCCTGATTCCTGTGATTTTTTCACAGATACTATTTCCATCATCACCATAACTTATTTCATCACGCACTTTTAATGAACCTGTTAAAGCTTTCATATAAGTTATTCTTGTTCCATTTTGGTCATGTCCTATTTTATAGACCTGTGCAGCAAAATGTTCTTCAACATTATAATCTGTATACGTTAGTAAATGAATTTTGTCGAAAAAATCTATTACACCAATATCTTTCAGCGCTGAACCACAAGAGCATGCAAAGATTTCATTTTCTTTAATCATTTTTTTCATAGACTTAAGCCATAAACTTTTCTCAAAATTTTCTTCCAAATATTTTTCCAGAAGCTCTTCATCTAGCCCTGCTATAAATTCTATAAGCGCATCTTGCATTTCTCCATTATTAAAGCTAGTTGAAATATCACATATATTCTCCGTTAAATTAGTGCGAATTTCTAGCAATACTTTTTCAGCATCTGCACCTGTTCTGTCCATTTTATTAATAAAGAAAAAAGTAGGTACATTATACTTTCTAAGAAGCTGCCATACTGTTTCAGTATGCCCTTGTACACCTTCTACTGCACTAATAATTATAATCGCATAATCCATGACTTTAATGGCTCTTTGCATTTCTGCAGAAAAATCCATATGACCAGGGGTATCAATCAAATAGTAGGTTGCATCTTTATAAGACATAACTGCTCCATCTGAAAATACAGTTATACCTCGTTCCTTTTCTATATTGTGACTATCTAAAAGAGTATTTTTATGATCTACTCTTCCTCTTTCTCTTATGCTTTTTGTATGAAATAGTAGTTGCTCTGCAAATGTGGTTTTACCTGCATCTACGTGAGCTAATATTCCAATTATTTTGTTCATGTTTCAACCCCACTCTTTATTGATTATCTCAAACTCTCTTTATGTTTAAAATTAAATTTAATATCATAAAATTTTATATTGAAATAAATCTTTTTTTCAATTATAATGTTTTTTATTAAAATATATTACAATTTATAAATTTTGGAGGTATTAATATGCTTGTATGGGAAGAAAAATATTGTATAGGAAATAAATTAATTGATGCACAACACAAATATATTTTTGAAATCGGAAATAAAGCTTACTCGTTATTAGAAAACAAATCTAATGTTGATACTAATACTGAACTAATTGATATATTTAAAAGTTTAAATCAATATACCAAGTTTCATTTTAAATCAGAAGAAGACTATATGCTAAGTATCGAATATCCTAAATTCTTTGCTCAAAAAAGAGAACACGATAATTTCATTAAAAAATTAGATGAATTCGAATGTAACCTTCTTAACGAGACATCCGAAAAAAGCATTGAAGATTTATTATCATTTATCTTTAAATGGATACTTAACCATATAATTCAGAAAGACAAGCTTATTTTGTTGGAGCAACCTATCAACTTATAGTGATTATTATTAATTTTTTATCACAATAAAATTACTTGTGATAAAAAACTCTACCTTACAAATTTATTATAATAATTAATATTATAAACCACTATCAATTAAAATAAAACCTAAGAACAAAGGGAACCTTCCTATTAAGAAAGCTTCCTTTTATTCTTGTCTACTATATTGCTCCCAATAAGCGTAATTGATGAGGTTACAAATGCTACTCCACAAAACACTCCTAAAACCATGAAAGTTATTCCAATAGAAATACCATAATTGATAAACTGAGGACTAATACCAAAATATAGAGCGCCTACTAATGAAATTAATACAGGGATATATCTTAATATTTTATGTTGACTTCTTTTTGAAATAAAGTATGTTAAAAAACAATTTATTATAATAAAAGACACTCCCATTAAAAGAAAAACACTAACATCCATAATCCACTACCTCCATAAGATTGGTTATATTTCAAAATAGATTAAATCTTTCATGAAATGAAAGGTATCCACAACTTACAATTTACAATTATAAATCATTCACCGTACCCATAAACAATATCATCCCAGTATTCTTGTCTGCAATTGCGTATACAAAAGGTCTATTTACTATAAACTGTTTAACTTCTTCAGTCTCCACATCACATTTGTCTACATCAACTTCAGTTACAGCTGCAGCTTCTGTCCCGCCTTCACTTACATCAATAAAACATTTTTGTTTTACCAAATCAATAAATAAATCATCTTCCTTGCTTAAATTTGAAAAATTCGCATCTCCACTAAATGCTTTTTCCATACCAAACTCTTTTAGCATTTCATTTAATTCTTGTTGAAACTCTATCTTAAATTTAGGTAATTGAACTTGTAATTCCTTTTCTGTTGCTTTTTCTATCCACATGTTCCAATTCTCATTGTTTATTTCTTTCAATATTTCTTTAACATTGCTATCTTCATTTGGAAGAAAAATGTACATTCCAAAATTCTCATCCTCATATGGAAGTCTAATAGATCCAAAACTATTTCCTTTAACATACTGAACATATTGCGTTTCTTTCATCATATTAACTTTTTTAGCTTTACCTTGGCTATTTGTAAATATCTTTTTAGAGGTCATTTTTTTTTCAAATTGATTTAACCATTTACTTTTAAAATATACACTATTTATTAACAACATTGCAGTACCATCTATAGAGTCTACAATCTTTTTTATTTTTCCATTAGTCTGTTTTTCAATCCAAGAATTTATTACCTTTAGAGTACCTCTTTTTGAAAAATCAACGTTCTGTATTTTTGCCTCATATTTTTCTCTACCTATATTTTTAAAATCTTCTTCAACCTTCAAATCTTCCCCAACCCAAACTGAATTTGCCATCTTTAGTTCTATACTTTCTAAACTATTATAATTAGCAATAATATTTTTGTAACTTTCATTAATATTATTATCCTCATATCTACCTAGTTCAAGAGCATTCTTCATTTCTTCCTTCGTTTCACCTGCTGCTCCATTTTGCGTTAGTGAAAGTATTGTATTCATACTAATTGGAGATATTACAATGTTTTTATTCTCATTTGTATTAATGGTTTCCTTCAACATTTTAAATGCAACTTTATTATTAGCTTCACTAATACCATCAACAGACTCTGTTAATGCTTTTGCTTTAATTGCATAATCATTTTCCACAACATTTGAATTGTTCCTAGAGCATCCTGTGGAAATAGCTATTATTACTACTAAAAAAAATAAAATTACTTTCCTTGTTTTTATCATTTTAAAACACCTCTTTATTCAATTGGCAGTGATTAGTAACAGTAAAGGTCTTTACATCCCCATGAAATGTAATATTTTTCTCACTAATACCCAAATCTATAAACGGTTGGATTATTTCTTTATAATACTTCCAGACTTACAATTTACAACTATAAATCATTAACTTCTCCCATAAACAATATCATTCCAGTGTTCCTATCTGCAATAGCATATACAAAAGGTCTATCTACAATAAATTGTGGAATCTCCCCTATCTCCATAGCCGATTCTTCTAACATAACTGCAGTAACCGCTGCTGCTTCTGTTCCCGCTTCATTCACATCTATATAACATTTTTGTTTTACTAAAGATATAAATAAATCATGATTCTTGCTTAAATTAGAAAAATCCGCGCCACCTTCAAATGCTTTTTTCATACCAAATCCTTGAAGCATTTCATTTAGTTCTTGTTCAAATTCTATCTTAAATTTAGGTAATTGCACTTCTATATCATTTTCAGTTGCATTTGCTGTCAATTTACTCCAATTATTAAAGTTTACTTCTTTCAACATTTCCTCAATATTACTCTCTTCATTAGGAAGAAAAATGTACATTCCAAAGTTATCATCTTCATAAGGAAGCCTAACAGACTCAAAAGTATCTCCCTTATTATATTGGACAAAAAGTGTCTCTCTCATCATATCAACATTCTTTACTTTACCCTGACTATTTGTGAACTCTCTTTTAGATGTCATATTCTCTTTAAATTGATTTAACCACTTTCCTTTAAAGTAAACACTATTTATTAGAGCTACAGCTGTGTCTTCAAAAGAATTTACTATGTCTTTTATCTTACCGTTGGTATGTTCTTCTATCCATTTATTTATTATAAACAAAGTGCTTTTCTTCGAAAAATCAACATTTTGTATTCTTGCCTCATAATTTACTCTACCGTCATTCTTAAAGTTATCTTCAACTTGTAATCCCTCTTGAATCCAAATTGAATTAGCCATCTTAACCTCTATACTTTCTAAACTATTATAATTACCAATTATATTTTTGTAACTCTTATTAATATAATCATCATCATTTGCCACTAACTCAAGAGCATTCATCATTTCTTCCTTCGTTTCACCTGCTGCTCCATTTTGAGTAAGTGAAAGTATTGTATTCATACTAATTGGAGATATTACAGTGTTTTTATTCTTATTTACATTAATAGTTTCCTTCAACATTTTAAATGCAACTTTATTATTAGCTTCACTAATATTATGAACTGGTTCTGTTAATGCTTTTTCTTTAATAACATAATCATTATCCACAGTATTTGAATTGCTCCTAGAACATCCTGTGGAAATAACTATTGTTATTATTAATAAAAGTGAAATGGATAGTCCTATTTTTCTCATTTTTAAACACCCCTTTTTTCAGTTGACAGTTTACAGTTAAGGTATGGCATCGTTTAAAAATAACTTCTACTATATTTGTTTCAAAAATGCTTGAAGATTGCATATTTTGAAAGAAAAGTATAACTAATTCTTAAGCCCACCCATAAGTGCTTTTGCTGATGCAAAAGAAAGTCATTTTGTCTTTTATTTAATTAAAAGCTTTCACTTGAGAAAGCTTCCTATACTGATAACTGATAACTGTCTTCGTAAACTATACGTTATTTAATTTACAAAAGTTAGGTTGTTTTAAATATTTTTTTGAAATCAAGTTGTTATATTTCAGCAAAAAGTTCATGTATATTTCCATCTGGGTCAGCAAACAATGTAGTTCTTTGATTTCATAGTATCTTCCACCCTTATTAATTTATTTATTACTAGAATGATGAGTTAATAGTCTCTTAGACAATAAAGTATAATATACTCTTACATTGTCACCCTCTTTAAAGTATAAAGGATTACTAGTTGTAAATTTCACTTCTTTTTTTACATCATAATTTGTTACTATATATTCATAATCTACTTTATTACTTCTATGCCTACTCTTTTCAACTAAGCCTGTACATTCTCCATCAAGTACAACAACAGAATTAAAGAAAAGATCAATTATGAATAATACTGGCTTAATAAAACATAATCCAATAAATATAGTTGGTAATATACTATATTTATTTATAACCATATCTAGTGTCAATCCTTTTGCTTTAACGCTTGTAATAATCACCAATAAAATAACCCAATTAAAAATAAACCAGACTCCCCACTCTTGTAAAATGTCCGTTCTAGTGAAAACTCTACTAGGTTTTTTATAATGTATATTAAATCTCCAAAAAAAACTATTCTTATTTTCATTTACGTTATAAGTTCCACACGATTTTTGCCATTCTGCTTTCCTATCTAATTTAGTTAATCTATATGCAATCCAAGAAATAGTCATTGGAATTGAATACACAAACATATTTAATGTCGATTGAAAAATAATATAGTTATTTTTAGTTTGCCATATAAATATTAAATATAATAAAATTAATAGATTTACAACAAGTATATTTCTACCATAAGTTTTCACCTTTACAAAACTATCTCCATATGAATATTCTTTAATAACCCCTATGCCGGCAAAAGACATTAATATAGCTGTTAAAAACATAAATCTAGAAATACTTATTGCTCCATTTATGTATTCAACATATTCAATCGGTAATTTTTCAATGCCTCTAATGGCTAAAATATTTATTAATGTATTAACTAAAACTATTACTAAAGAAAAATTAAATAAACTCAGTTCTTGTCTTCTCATACTTTTTATTCCCATGTACGTTACTCCCTTGTCCATTGTGATATAATTAACCTTATAAAGAATATATTAACATATTTAATATAGTGTCATCAATAAGTATAATAACTCTACTTAGATTGATTATTTATAAAAATCACTTATGAAAGGATAAACAACAATGAATTTATCAGGAATTTTTTGTATTGTGTTTGGAGCAATTTATTTAATTAATTTCATACTATCCAAATAGCTATTCAAGTATGGCATCAATATTAACATTATTAGTTATTTTGGTATTTCACTCTATAAATTCAATTTTGATAAATATAAGCAAGAGGAAAAAATATATAGAATTAAAATGATATTTATTCTACACTACCCTATTAAAAACGGAGGACTAATTATGAAAAAGAAAGCACTATTATTAATCCTTATAATAATTTCTATATCTGCAATAATATTTCATACAAATAAACCAAAACAAATTTACGGTAATGATAATACTTCAATACTGCAATGGATAAAAGATTATGATATGAGAATAAAAGATAGTGATTCTAATATTACAATAGCTGGAATAGAAGATACTGGAGATATTAGAATAGTGGGCTACTTAAAAAGTAATAGTGTTGGAATGGTGGCTTATCATAGAAATTCTAAGAATAATTATGAAATGTATGATAACATTAGAATTGGAACTACCGAAACATCATCTTTTATTGCTCACTATCCAGCTAAAGGAATAGATAAAATAAAGTATGTTGTTGTTTCCACTGGTAAAGATGATATTGCTATGGCTGAATTAACTGTAAATGAAAAATATAAACAAGCTAAAAAAATCCCTTTAAATAAACCATCTGTTATTGTATTTGATTTAGATTTACCCCAAGAAGAATATAAGAGTATGTCCTTTGATTGTCAATTTTTTGATTCTGATGTAAATGAAATTGAATAATCCTTACTTGTAAGTACTACTTTAGAACCTTTTATCTTTACATCGAATATATTAGACCCCTTATATTTAATATCAATACTGTTTTTGTCTAACCATTCATACTTTATGCCCTTCTCTACCCATGCATAATTATGATTAAAATCTTCTGAACTATAATCATAGTTACCTAAATCTATTTTATTGTCTTCATGGAAATAATAAATATCGAATTTTTCTAATGGAACTTCAGAATCGACATTTATATCAGCCTGAGTTCCTTTCCATAATCCAATTAATTCTTTCTTATTACTATTACAACTAGTTATTGATATACATATCAATAAGCTTAATATCAAAATAAATATTCTTAACAAAAATTTCATCCTGTTACCTCCCTATATAGATATAAACTCAACGGAAACTTCATAGTTCATCCATTATTTAGATAATATCATAAAATTTCCATTTTTGCCACAATGGTAGTGATTGATAATTCATGATACTAATGTAATATTAATTGTAGACGAAAGTACTTCGTAATTTTCTCTCTATTCATTGACACCTTTCACAAAAGTGAAAACTTGAATTTAGATGTAAATGGTATAGCAAACATACATTCTACCCATCTACGAAGCAGATAAAGGCTTAATTAAAGATTTTAAGCAAGAAAATCAACATCAGCTGTGACATTTCACTAAATTATTCGTTTATAAAGTGAAAGGGGGATTTGATGGATAAAAAATATTTAGAAAAAATTTATAGACTCTATCATAGAGAACTATACTTATATCTCCTTTCTCTTTGCAAAGATCATCATCTGGCAGAAGATTTAGTTAGCGAGACTTTTTTTAAAGCACTTGCTTCAATAGAAAATTGCCCTGGAAATATTAAATTTTATTGAAACACACTTTAAATCACTTTTACAATATTTATACGACAGAAAAGACTTCACCATATCCCTAGATAAAAGCGAAAATCAAAGAGATTTTTACAAATCATCTCTAGAATATATTGAGGAAAACGGAGTTAAGACGGTGTATTAGTTTATGGAGAGGCAGATGATATACTTTCATTTATGGAAGAGGATATAACTGATTGTATTTATATTTCTGATATAAAAGTATCTAAATATTCTAAATAGAGAATAAAGGCATATATAGATAAAAAGCTGGCATCGAATTCACGACACCAGCTTTTTTCATTATAATTACACTTCTTTTACATTCTTCATAATTAAATAAGAACAATATCCTGCTATAGAAGCAAATAGAGCAAAAACAAACATTACTGGTAAAGCTCCTTCTGTTCCTCTTAATAGTTGTCCTAACATCTTTGCTGAAAGTGCTGTCATCATTATCACCAAAAATACCGTAAATACAGGCGCTATCAAATATGCAAAAGGTTTCTTCTTAAGTAAGCTCACCCCTGCTATAAAAGCTGTAGGCAACATAAATGCTAAATCAAAACCTTGAACAGGCATAGTTGTGTAATGTTCCAGGGTCTCAGGTACAAAGCTTCCATCCATCAAAGGTGTCAAAATTAAGTTTAGCCAGTTCAGTCCAACTACTATAGCAATAAATATTAAAAATCCTCCAATAATATTTGTAGGTAATTTCTTACTAAATCTTAAATAAATTTTATCCACATCAAATGAAGTCATAATTAATATAAATGCAAAAAAACAGAGTGATGTAAGAGCAACATATACTAAGAAATACTCATTATACATAGTTAAAACCATATACAATAAATAGGTAAATAAAAAATACATCAATGTGCCTGCGAGAAATAACTTTCCCTTTAAGGAACCTTTTATCCAATAATAAAGTGATATTAAAAGCATTGGAATAGCAAGAGTCAGTGTTACTACATCTTGTGCAATTCCATCAGGTGCTGATGCTGCTGACATATTCTTATATAAACCTTTTCCATAAATCAATACTGTCTGGCCATGAATAGACTGAAACTCAAAACTTCCTCCTCCACCGCTAGAAAATATACCTTTTACCGTAGCAATAAATGCCAAAACAGCAATACCAAAAACAAGGATAGATATAGTTTTTTTACTTTTCATATAACATTGCTCCTTAATATTGATTAACTAATTCCTTCAAGAATTTTATCTTATACTTTAATTATACTATTATTCTAAAAATTACCCAAATATAATACTGTAGAATTTAAAATTTATGAAAAAAAGCTATCGTCTTGAATCACGACGGTAGCCATAGCTGTTTCTAACAACTTAATCCTTTATTTTCTCTCGCATAATAACTCATTCAGTTGTCCCAAAAGATTATTTCCACCAGAAACAGAAATATTTCCTACTTTATCACATATTTTTTCTAGATATTCTAATTCCTTAAGCTTATAAAGAGTTTGATTTTGATCCATTAGTTTTGCTGTATTCAACAAACTTCTTGTGGATGCAACTTCTTCACGTCTTGATATTACATTTGCTTGTGCTGTTTTTTCAGCAATCAAAACAGTATTCATAATATCACGTACTTCACCAGGTAAAATAATATCTTTTATACCTGCATTAACAAATTCAATATAATACTCATCTTGCTTTTCTTTTAATTTTTTCAACACAAAATCCGCTATCGCTTCTTTTTGAGATAATAATTCATCAAATTTATACATACCAACATACTCACGTAAAGCAAGTTGAGTCACTATGTATACCTGTGTTTCATAATCTTTTATCTCAGAATAAAGTTTCACAGGGTCTTTCACTTTATAACTATAAACAAAATTAATTCTCAAAGAAACCTTATCAGTAGTCAATATTTCTTGCCCACAAATATCTAATTGCTGAGTCCTCATATCTACAATTTTATGTGATACTTTTACATTAGTATTCCAAAAATAATGAACCCCTTTAGATAATTCTCTTTGAAACTTCCCATCAAAATATAATAGTGCTGTTTCTCCTTCAGATACTTGTATCTTTGTATACAAGTTAGGTGATATATATTTAAAAAGATATAGTTTCATATTCTTTGATACCTCTGGTTCACAAACATCAATAATTTCAAATGTATGTTTTTCGAATATGTTCCAAAATTCATATTCTCCACTTATCAAAGTACTTATTATTCTTCCATCTATAAAGTGAATAGCTATTGAGTTATCAGGTACTTTTATCTGTACTATACTGTCTGAAAAATCTTTATCTCTAAGTAATACATTAATATTAACTCCAGCTAAATCAACATATCCGTCTAAACTTACTTTTTCTATAGTATATCCAAGCATAGCTAAATAAGAATGCTTTCCTGGAGTTAAAAACTTTACAAAGCCACCATTCTTAAATAAATATCCTCTTTCATTTTCATTAATAATAATTTTCATATAAATCCCCTTTCTTATTAGATATTTGTTGTAATACTCACACAATTCTATAGGGAACTTCGATTGAGTTTACATTAATCCTATTCCTTCTAATCCCCTTATACTATGCCAGATATTAGATTTGATAAGAAAAATAATAAACGGTATCCTCAAAGTTACAAGCTATGAATTATGTTGTAAATAGAAAATGTTGCTTGTATCCATTCACTGAGCACTACAAAATATATCTTCTTTTAAAATCAGACTTAGCAGGTCTGTTGTGGGAATCGAACCCACTGATCCAACTTTTTGATTACTCTAACCGCTGAGTTAACTGTGAATCTCACAGTGAAGGAATCGAACCTCCGTCAAATCATAATCGGAGCTTTTCATTCGGTATACTGTGAAAGTAGCACCTTCTAGCACCGCTTGGCTTTTAAAACCAAAACATAGAATTAATAAGCCCATGAGTAAATATTACCATCCTAGTATCAATTTATCATTTAAAAAAAGTTGCGAAAACAAATTATTTAGTTGACAGTTTACTGTGAACAGTTGACAGTCACTTGTACACTGAAGTATTGTTGATTTTATATTTTCATGTTGGTAAAATATTTACAATAAGACTTAAAGCAGTTTACAGTTTACTTTGGACAGTAGACAGTACTGAAAACTGTCAACTGTCAACTGAAAAAGGTGGTGTTTAGAATGTCCAAGTTCTCAGAACTTATTAAAAATTTTGATAAGATAAGAGATTACATGCGTGATTTTTATATATACGGATTTAAAGGTAGAGGTGACTTTACTCAAAAAAGTTCACGTACCTATGATAATGAAAGACGTAGAATTGAAAGTTACCTAGAAGATTATATAAAATGGGACAACTCAAAAAAAGGTAAACGAGTATTTATATCTCTTGATAGTTCAAAAATAACTTCAAATCCACTCTACTCAGCATGGAAATCAAAAAGTTTTACTAATAATGATATTATGCTTCATTTTTATATACTAAATATTTTAAATAAAAAAAGTACTCTCAATGTAGAAGAACTCACAGACAAAATTTCTTCAGTAAGCGGACAACTTTTTGAGCCACAAACAGTTAGAATAAAAGCAAATGAATATGTAAAAGAAGGTATTTTAAATAAAGAAAAAAGAGGTAAATCTTTATACTACTCTTTGTCAAAGGATTCCCTTAATAACTTTACAAATAATTACGAAAACATATTGGATGCTATCAAGTTTTTTCAAGGAGTAGCGCCTTTAGGGGTTATAGGTAGCTATATATTAGATAAAGAAGAAAAAAACAATGATGTTTTTAACTTTAAACACCATTTTATTGTACATACATTAGAAGATAAAGTTTTACTTACTATTCTAAAAGCTATAAAAGAAAAAAGAAAAATATCATTTATAAATCAAAGTTCAAAAACATCTAATATTGTAAACTATACTGCTATCCCTATAAAAATATTCGTAAGCAATCAAAGCGGTCGTCGTTATCTAAATACTTACAATGAAGAAAAATCTCGATTTATTAACAATAGACTAGATTATATTAAGTCAGTTAAACTACTAGATGAATACTCAAACTATGATGATATAAAGGAAAAATTAAATAATAATCAAAATAAATGCTGGGGAGTATCCTTTGGCGATTATATTAGGAACCAAAAAATAGAGATAAAATTTTATATCGATGAAGATAAAGAAGATTTTATTATTAACCGCATCAATAGAGAAGGTCGTGGTGGAGATCTTGAAAAAATTGACAAAAATCTTTACCTTTATACTAATGCAGTTTTCGACGTAAACGAAATGATGACTTGGGTAAAAAGTTTTACTGGTAGAATTATTTCCCTTGAAACCACAAATAAATATGCTCAAGAGAAATTCTACGATGATATGAATAGAATGAAAGAAATGTATCAAGGCGGTGAATCAGACTAATGGAATTATTTTCAGAAATATATAGCTGTTATTATAATGCAGTTTCTAAAATTTTAAATAGATCAATCCATAATCCAATTTCAAAAGAAACTATTTGGAATATAATAGAGGAAAATGCTTTCTCTGAAAGTACTCTTCATGTATTACCCAAGCTTATTAATGGAGAGTGGGATCTTTTACAAGAATCGAATAAAAAATATTTATCAAAGCTTAATGCACCTGTTAAATTACCCTTAACTCTCTTAGAAAAATCCTGGTTAAAAACCATTTTACAGGATAAAAGAATTTTATTATTCTTAAATGAAGAAGAAATCATGTACCTTATAAAATCATTAAACCCTATTGATCTTCTTTTTGATATAAATGATTTCTGTAATTTTGATAACTATTCTGATGGTGATAATTATAATGATGAAAATTATATTAATATATTTCGCAAAGTTTTAGCAGCATTCAAAAATAAAACACCAATAAAAATCACTTTTAATAGTCGCAAACAAAATCTAATTACAGGAAATTTTATTCCATACAAATTTGAATATTCCAGTAAAGATGATAAATTCAGAATACATGCTATTAAAATAAAAAACGGTGAAATACGAGAACTTATAACTATCAATTTGGGACGTATTCTACAAGCTGATAGCTCTAATGAAACTTTTTATGGTCAGCTTAATCTCCATAAATATAATAAAGAAACTCAATGTAATGAACCTGTAGTAATTGAAATATCAAAAGAAAGAAATGCTGTTGAAAGGTGTATGCTTCACTTTGCAAACTATGAAAAACGTACAGAATATCATGAAGAAA
The DNA here is from genome assembly GCF_050402865.1 of Clostridium sediminicola. NCBI lineage: Bacteria > Bacillati > Bacillota > Clostridia > Eubacteriales > Clostridiaceae > Clostridium > Clostridium sediminicola. Next base: position 8,471 of record NZ_BAABMF010000035.1, on the reverse strand, counting down.
CAGATAAGTATATAAGTTATATTTACTATAAAAAACAAGATGAAACTGAACTTTTGATACGAATACTATCTTTTGGACCAGTAATTAAAGTTTTAGGCCCCCAAAGTTTTTTATCACTTATTAAAGAAAGAGTAATGAAACAAGATTATCTCTTACAATCAAATAAATAAAATTAAACTATTATTTAGAAAATTCTCTATTATCAGCAAATAACCTTTTTCTTACTTTTATTTATTGACTACGATGTCTGCCTCACATATAATACTAGTTATTGTTAAATTTCATCACTCACTAGGAAGGACAACAGACTTATGAATAACATGATGCTTAACGTTCCAGAAATTTATGAATCAACAATACATACTTGTATAAAGAAAACAAAGAAGAAAATATCTCAAACTTTTATTGCTGGTGCCTTTGCTGGTGCATTTATAGCACTTGGTGGATTCGGGGCCGCTATGGGTTCTCATGCAATAGAAAATTTTTCATTAGCAAAGCTAGCAGCTGGACTCATATTCCCCGTTGGGCTAATGCTAGTGCTTCTTTGTGGTGCCGAGCTATTTACAGGAAATTCTCTACTAATCATTCCATTAGTTGAAAAGAAAATCACTATAAGGAGTTTGCTTAAAAATTGGACAATTGTATATTTATCAAACTTTGTAGGTGCATTTATTATTGTACTATTAATATTTTATAGTGATCTTTTGGGAAGTAACCATGATGCATTAGGTGGATATGCAATAAAAATAGCAGCTTATAAATGTAACTTAAGTTTTACTAATGCTCTTGCCAGTGGAATTTTATGTAATTTTATTGTTACACTAACTGTTTGGGCTTCTTATGCTGCAAAAGACGTGGTAAGCAAGATTGCTGTTGTATGGTTCCCAATAATGACTTTTGTTGTTTGTGGATTTGAACACAGTGTTGCTAATATGTACTATTTATTTATAGGGTTATTAGCTAAAGGAAATCCAGAATTTATTTACTCTTCTCATATTTCTGAAGCTTCAGTAGAATCAATAAATATAGCTAATATAATTAAAAATCTTATTCCCGTAACAATAGGTAATATAATAGGAGGAGCTGTATTCGTAGGTTTGGCCTTTTGGGTAATGCTAAAATATAATTATCCAAAAAGTTCATTGATTATAGATACAGATAATTTTCAAGAAGATATCAATTAAAATAACTTATAATATACATTAAACAAGGTTATAACTATTAATTTATACATGCACCATAATTCACTAGTTCTTGATATTTTGGAACATGTATAAATTAAGTTTTATAGTTAGTTTTCTATATGCGTCCACTTGTTTTAATTTCAGAAAAAATACCTCACTATTAATCCATGCCACTTCTATAACAATTCAATATTTTCCTTATTCACAACATTCTTCATTGCATTTCGAGTATCGAATATAAATTTAGATTTATTTTGAATAACCTTGTATTCATATTTACTATGGGCTGTTGTAATAACAACTAAATCCGAATTATTTAATAACTCACTTGTTAACTCTTCTCCATAAAATTCTTTTCCTTTATACTTATACATACTTATATAAGGGTCATTAAATAAAACTTCTGCTCCTTCATTCTTAAAAATTTCTATAATTTTCAATGCAGGACTTTCTCTGTAATCATCAATATCACTTTTATATGCAACCCCAAGTATTAAAATTTTCGAACCATTTAAAGGTTTCTTAAATCTATTTAGTATTTTTGATGCTCTTTCTACAATATATTGGGGCATATAATTATTTATTTCTCCAGAAGTTTCTATAAGCCTAGTATGATAATCATATTCTCTAGCCTTCCAGGTTAAATAATAAGGATCAAGCGGTATACAGTGTCCACCTAGACCAGGACCAGGATAAAATGCCTGAAATCCATAGGGCTTAGTCTTTGCTGCCTCTATAACTTCCCATATATTTAAATTCATTTTATTGCAAATTATAGCCATTTCATTTATTAAACCAATATTAATATTTCTATAAGTGTTTTCAAGAATTTTTTCCATCTCTGCAATTGCTGGACTAGATACCTGAAAAACTTCACTTTCAAGAATATTTCTATACAATATTCCTGCAACCTCTGTACTATCACTTCCCACACCTCCTACTACTTTAGGTGTATTTTTTGTTTTATATTTTATATTACCTGGATCTACTCTCTCAGGAGAAAAAGCCAAATAAAAATCTTGTCCACACTTCAATCCTGACTTTTCTTCTAGTATAGGTAAAACAAGTTCTTCTGTTGTACCTGGATAAGTTGTACTTTCAAGAATAACTAGCATTTCATTATGAATATATTCTGCAATACCTTCAACAGAAGTTTTTATATAACTTATATCTGGCTGCTGATATTTGTCTAATGGAGTTGGAACACAAATTATTATTACATCTACATCTTTTACAAAACTATAATGTGTAGTTGCTCTTATTCGTCCATTTTCAACTAATTGGGTAAGTTCACCGTCTACTATATCTCCAATATAATTTTGTCCACTATTTATCATATTAACCTTTTCTTTTTGTACATCAAAACCAATAACACTGTATCCAGATTTTGCATTTTCAACGGCAAGAGGTAAGCCAACATATCCTAATCCTACAATACCAACTAGTGCTGTTTTGTTTTGAATTTTTTCTATTATTTTCTTTTTGTTAGACATATATTATAAATTTCGAATAAGCGAGAGATAATTACACAAATTCGATTCTCCTTTCTGTAACCTAATACAAATTTTTAAGCCACTCTAAAGTTAATTTAACCCCTTCATCAAAAGGTGTACTAAACTCAAAACCTAATTTTCTTATTTTAGAATTATCTATATCGAATACCTTTATATCTCCTGGTACCCAATCTGAATACTTAATTCCAATGTGCTCACTATTTAATAATCTTTTTAGCTCATAAGCTAATTCATAAATTGTAATGTTTATTCCAGATGCGCAATTATAAGCTTCTCCTTTTGTATCTTCTTTCATAGCAACCAGCTTATTAATCTCAACGATATCCTTAACATAAGTAAAAGATCGTTGCTGCGTACCATCTCCAAAAATTACAGGCTCTAAGCCTTGTAAAATTCTTCTACCAAATATAGAAACCACACCACCTAAATCACTTGATTCTTGCCTTGGTCCATATACGTGAAAATACCTAAGAATAGTAACATCTAATCCATATAGATCACAAAATGCTCTAGCATATTTTTCACCTGCTAGTTTACTTACACCATAATATGAGGTTGGATTAAGTGGGTGTTCTTCATTTTGAGGAAAATATTTCGCTTCTCCATATACTGAACCTGATGATGCATGCACAATTTTCTTTACCCCAAAATCACGAGAAAGTTCTAAAATATTAAAAGTTCCCTTTGCATTTATATCGAGATCTCTTCTTGGATCACGTATACATACAGTTTTCTTCGAAGCAGCATTATGAAATACTATATCCACTCCATTAAAATAGGTTTTTAGTTTTTCATAATCTGTAACATCACATTCAATTTCATGGAAATTATTATATTTATTAAATGGAGCTAAATTTTCTTTTTTGCCTGAAAAATAATTATCAATACTAATTACCTCTAAACCTTCTTGCAAAAGTCCTTCAACAATGTGACTTCCAATAAAACCAGCTCCACCTGTAACTATAGCTTTCTTATATTTATTTTTCATTATTACTTCTCCTTATACTGACCCTAAATATCTATTTGTTTTTTAAAAAGACTTCTATATTTTTTATAAATTGTTGAGCTCTAACTTCATTACTATGATACGTGTGAACGAAGTTAAATCCATTATTTGTTATTCTTTCTCGCTCTTTTTCATTTTCTTTATAGTATAATGTTTTATCATAAAAATCATTTTCATCGCATGCTACAAAATTTACGCCATCTTGAAATCCAAGCTCTAAAATATCTTTATTAGGTTTTGCTAGTAATAGTGTTCTGCACCCTAAGATTTCAAAATACTTAGCTACTGGATACTCCAATATTGAACCACATGTGAAAGATATTTTTGATCTATTTAATTCCTTAGCATAATTTTCATTTATAATTACATTTGGACCACCTTTAGTTCTATGTCCTGGATGAGGAACAAAAACAAATCCCTTTTTATCCTTCATCTTATTAAAAACAGCCTCTCTAAACGTATAAATACCTTTCTTTGGTAACCGTTTAGGAGGATTTTTAGGATCTTTATAATAAAATTGTCCTGTCAAAAGAAAATCAACATCTTTATTTAATTTCCAATCTTTAATAATGTAAGGGTTAACTGAAAATGGCATCCATCTGAACTTATTTTCATATTGAGGGTATTTCTTTAAGAATGGATTTTTAGTAAAGGAAAATATTAAGTCTATCTTATTCTCTTCAAAATACTTTATTCTTTTTTCAGGATTCCAATGAATATCTTTTACATAACAGCCTTTTGGTATATTAACTTTTTCTAATCCTGTTATTGTAGGAGCATATGCATACCGCCATTCAATATCATAATGAAAGATAAAATCTGGAATGAATTTTATTTCTTCTAAAATTTTATTAATATCACCATCGTCATGCCAATATACTACTTCTGCAAATTTTTCTAAAGCTACAATTGAATCAAATAAATGTTTGTGCTTGGGCATATGCAAATCAAATCTTTTTGTTAATACTAATATTTTCAGCTTTTTCATAAATTCTCCTCTATCTGACCTCTAAGCTCTTTTCTAATCAAAACCATTTGTCAATGAATTTTTTATACATTAATACTATATGAGCTTAAAATTATTAATGTTACTTTTCTAAAATAGGTTACAAAATAAAAATGCCTTTAGCTCTTTAACTGGCCAAAAACATTTTTATGATTTAGTTTTTTTTGTTTTTGAGATACTCTTCAATATACTTTATAACTTGTAATGCTCTAATACTATTACTATGATAGGAATGAATGAATTCATATCCATTCTTTGTTATTCTTTCTCGTTCTTTTTCATTATCTTTATAATATAATGCTTTTTCATAAAAATCATTTTCATCACATGCTACAAAATTGATACCATCTTGAAATCCTAGTTCCAAAATGTCTTTATTAGGTTTTGCTAACAATAATGTTTTGCATCCTAACACTTCAAAATACTTAGCGACTGCATATCCCAGCACTGAACCACATGTGAAAGATATTTTTGCTCTACTTAATTTTTTTGTATAGTTCTCATTTATCATTACATTTTCAGATGCCTTAACTGTATGTCCCGGATGTGGAATAAACTCAAAACCCTCATCCAATCTCATTTTATTAAAAACAGCTTCTCTAAATATATACTTTCCCTTGGGCGGTAATCGTTTAGGCGGATTTTTAGAGTCTTTATAGTAAAATTGTCCCGTTAGAAGGTAATCAATATCTTTATTTAAATGCCAGTCTTTCACAATATTATTATTCACAGAAAATGGACTCCACCTAAATTTATTTGTATATTCAGGATAAGTATTTAAAAATGGCTCTTTGTAATATGAAAATATTAAATCTATATTATTATTTTCAATAAACTTTTTTCTTCTTTCCTTGGAACGATGAATATCACAAACATGACATCCTTTTGGTATACTTACTTTATCTAATCCTACTATTTTAGGAGCAAGTCCATATCCATGTGTTATATCATAATAATAAATAAAATCTGGTAAGAAATTCATCTCTTTTAATATGTCATTAATATCACCATTCTTATACCAATACCTAACTTCAGCAAACTCTTCTAAAGCTGTAATAGAATCAAATAAATGTTTATGTTTTGGATAAATTTTATCAAATTTTCTTACTAATATTAATAGTTTTATTTTTTTCATAATTCCCCCTCAATAATTTAAACAAATTGGAATAGTGTTCAATATATTATATAGTCATTCAAAATTTATGTTCATTGGATAGTGGTAAATACAAATTCTAATTACACTTATTATATATCTTTAATAAATTTGCTACTGCTTTATTTGCATCATGATATTTTTCAACATATTTCCGTCCTTGTTTCCCTAATTTTATTCTCATATCTCTATCACTAAGTAATATTTCTATTTTTTCTTTTATATTATGGGGATTTGCAGATATTATAGGTAATTCGTTTGGATATCTCTTACGCATGAAATCAGAAATCCAACTTATAACTGGTTTTCCCATTGCCATTGCTTCAACAGCAACTCCACCATAAGATCCTAATATAATTTGGTCAATTACTATATCTGCTTTTAGATAGATTTTCTTTGCCTCTCCATGGGATATATTTTGGACTAAAGTAAATTGAAAATCATATTTATGAGAAAGTTCTTCAATTGCTTTTACTATATATTTTGTACCTTTAATTGCTGTATTAGTGGGTGCATGAACAATAATGGGCTTAAAATTATTAGATTGCTGACATGCGTAAGGGTAAAGATTTAATTCTCGCGAAATTCTAAGTATATAAACATTTTTATAATAAGTTTTCACATATTCATTGAGTTCTGTGTCTCCAACTATGCAATTATCTATATACTTTGATAAGTTTTTCATTTTATTTTTCTTATGGTTTTCATTTAATAATTTTTTACAATTTTTTGCTAAAGCTAAGTATGGGTTCATTTTAATTCCTTCAGAATATAATCTTATATCTGAACCCACATTATGCATTATTACTTTTTTACTAAGGTTATTTAATACAAGTAAATCAATATTGTTTAAAGTCAAGCTAGTGTTAAAAAAGAAATGAAATATATCATACTCTGGAATAACTTTTGATGCAAAATCTATTGCCTTTTTTTTAGATTCATCATGATTAATACTCTCTAATATGTTTAGTATATAATCAGCTTTATAATTTAGATAAGTAGGATAATAATTGACGCAACACACATCATATCCTTTTTTCCTTAATATATTTGAATACTTTTCCATATGTCCCCCTATTTCCATAGTTCCAAAAAATATTTTAGGTTTAAAGCTTTCTTTTTTAGGAGGTTCTTCTGTAATATAATCTAATATTTTGATCTTGACATTTGGATTTTCCATTTGCTTTCTAGCATAATTTTCTACTTGTTCTTTATATATTAAAAGTTTGTGTTTTGATTCTTCATCATAATCCTTATATTCTAAGTTAATTATATTTTTTCTAATATCTTGTATTTGCTTTTTATCCTCTGCGATAAATAATGCTTTTTTATAATTTAGAAGTGCATTCAATGCTTCTCCCTTTTGCTCATATAAATCTGCCAATTTACAAAGTAAATCACAATTAGTACTCTTTATTTTATTTTTACTTAAACTATTTCTTCTCAATAACTTGCCCCCTTGTAAAGATTATACTTAACTTATACCTACACTTTTCATAATATGCATCTAATTTATATTATATTTACACTAAAGATAAATAGTTAATAAATAGTTTTTTTCAATATATCTCTTTATTTTAACTTTTTCAATTTCCATACATATTATATATTAAGGATTGTTTACCTTTTTAAAAAATTTCCATCGAAATATTGATTTTCTTTTAGTTTCATTCTAGATTCTCATATATAGAAATTCCATTTATATTATTAGTTTTAACTGGAATTTTTATAAACTTACTAATTATAAATAAAATACTCTCATGCATTAAAAATGGAGATGAAAAAATAATGAATAATAAAGATTGTCCAAATTGGGACGAAGATAGTTTTTATGTTGAAGACTACTATAACGATAAATATTATGATTGTTATGATAAATACTATGATGAATGCCCTTATATTATAGAGGAATACGATTGTATAAATACTTGTTGTCCATGCCCTGATTGTCCTATTTGCCCAACAGGACCTACTGGTATGAAAGGTGCTACTGGTCCAACAGGTCCTACAGGCATGAAAGGTGCCACTGGCCCAACTGGTCCTACTGGCATGAAAGGCGCTACAGGCCCTACTGGCCCTACAGGCATGAAAGGTGCTACCGGTCCAACAGGCCCTACAGGCATGAAAGGTGCTACCGGCCCTACAGGTCCTACTGGCATGAAGGGCGCTACAGGCCCAACAGGACCTACTGGTATGAAAGGTGCTACTGGTCCAACAGGTCCTACTGGTATGAAAGGTGCTACCGGCCCTACAGGTCCTACTGGTATGAAAGGTGCTACCGGCCCTACAGGTCCTACTGGCATGAAGGGCGCTACAGGGCCAACAGGACCTACTGGTATGAAAGGTGCTACCGGTCCTACTGGTCCTACTGGTATGAAAGGTGCTACTGGCCCAACAGGACCTACTGGTATGAAAGGTGCTACTGGCCCTACAGGTCCTACTGGCATGAAGGGCGCTACAGGCCCAACAGGACCTACTGGTATGAAAGGTGCTACCGGTCCAACAGGCCCTACAGGCATGAAAGGTGCTACCGGTCCAACAGGCCCTACAGGCATGAAAGGTGCTACCGGTCCAACAGGCCCTACAGGCATGAAAGGTGCTACCGGTC
>NZ_BAABMF010000034.1:0-25523 GCF_050402865.1 Clostridium sediminicola | reverse complement strand
CTCAGGTATTAGTGAGTTATGGAATTGTATAAATTTTTAGTTGAACAAAAACCTGCACCTTTAAGAAAATAAATTAGAATTTCTTAGTGAAGTGGAGTGACTTTCTAGCTATATATGCATTTGTTCTTTAGAAGAGAAATTGTCAATGTTTAAAATATAATATTTAATTGTGACTGAAGTTCAACTAAAATACTTTTTGCGGATTAACCAATATATAAGCTGTAGAAATAATTATTACGTTCTATTAATTCATCGAAAGTGCCTATTTCTTCGATTTTGCCATCTTTCATCATTATGATTCCATCATATTTACGAAGTAAGCTATCTACTAGCTTGTGTGTAACTACAAGACAAGTAAGGTCTTTAAGCTTAAGTAGTGATTTTTCTATGCTGTATGAAGTTTCATTATCTAGTGATGATGTAGCTTCATCAAGAACTAGTATAGATGTATTTTTTATCAATGCTCTAGCAATAGCTATTCTTTGTTTTTCTCCTCCAGACAGATTACAACCATTTTCTCCAACGGGACTTTCTATGTCTTTAGGAAGAGACTGAACAAGATCTGTAAGACCAGATAGGTTAACTGCATTTTTAATAGCTTCTTCAGAATAATTTTGGTATAAAGTGATATTATCTTTTATTGAGTCATCGAACATAAAAACATTTTGCTGTATAACTGAAACCATATTATATAATGAATCTGATTTAATATTTCTGTTATCCACACCATCTATAGTTATCCTGCCGTCAAAGGTATCATAATATTTTAGAAGAAGTTTCAAAATAGTGGATTTTCCACTACCACTTCCTCCTACAATTGCATATTTACAACCTTTTTTAATATTAAATGATATTCCTTTCAATACTTTACGATCTTCATTGTATGAAAAATGTACATCTGTAAAATCTATTCTATTTTCAAAATTATCTTTAGTAATTCCTTCAGAATAAGAAAGAGTTTCTTGTGTAATATTTAATATTTTTTCTTCAATAAGTTTAATTGATTTTAGTTTATTAATCTTAGTGGATATAAGAACAATAGGCATAACTATACTGTTCATTAATTGAATTGCGGCAATCATGGAACCGAAAGTTAAATCTCCAGCAATTACTAAATAAGTTCCTATCCCAAAAGTGGCAATGAAAATTAAGAAACCGCTATTCTCAGATAATACTTCTACAAGAGAACTTAGAATATTAAATTTATATTTGGAGTTTTCAGTATTGGTATTTGATTTATGAAATTCTGAATGTATTTTTTCTACAATATTAAAGCTTTTAACTACTTCAAAGCCGGAAAAAATATCTTTTATTTTTGTTGTAAAGTGTCCCAGGTTATCAGAATAGAGTTTTTTTGATGTACTAAGCTTTTTACCGAATAAAATAGGGATTATTATTGGAAGAAAACCGATTACGAAGACACCGATAGTTATATATATACTTACAATAATTATAGATATAAGAGCAAGTATAAATCGAGCTATATTGTATATCATTTCTAGAGTATTAAGAAAATAATCTTGTTCTATAATGGTCATATCATTGGTAAGCAAGGATATATATTGAGCGCTATTTTCGTTATTAAAATCTTTTATATCCTTATCCATTACTTTAGCAAATATATCAGTCTTTAAATCAATCATAGACGCTTTAATAAATTTATTTTGAAACAATTTATTAAGAAATGCTATTATTGTTGCAGCTAAAACATATAAAAGAGATATAATCATTATTCTATATAAGTCAGAGAAAGTACCTCCATCACCAATGTCTACAATAGCCTTCATTAAAAACGCTAATGAAATTTGTACTCCTGCAGTAAGAAGTATAAAAAGTATAGTTAAAGCTAAAAGTCCTTTATGCTTGAAGAAATATTTTTTCATTATAGATTACCTCCTAAAGTTACATTGTTAGTACATGATTTATCATAGACATAGCTTATAATTTAAAGTTTTGATTTAAGAAATCGCAAGCAGATTTTAATACCTCTCTGTTGAAGGTATAGTAAGTTTTTTGGCCTTCTTTTTGTATCGTTACAAGATTTGCACTGAGAAGAAAATTCATATGATAAGTAACAGTTCCAACACTTATGCCTGCCTTCAGTGCCAACTCTTTGCTGAAAAGCCTTTCTTTTGCTATTAGTTCTAGAAGCTTAAATCGTGTTTTGTCTGAAAGACAGTTGAATATGTTTATCTTTTTTTCAAATTCATTAGTACCGCCGAGTTTTTTCATGGTTTTTTCAAAATCTATACCCAAAAGTACACAAGCTTTATCTTCTATTTTATGAGGGACTAAGCTACAGGAATTAAAAAACATAGGAGAAATATATAACTGAGAATAATCTTTAAAATTAATACCATTGTTTGAGATGTCATATAAGTAATCTATTCCTTTTTCATTAATCTTTTTTTCAAGTTCTTGTACAAATTTATTGAAAACTTTATTTTTATCCATAAATGCTTCAAAGTGTTCTGAGTAATTTTCTAATATGTTAATAATTTCTTTCATGTGCTCATCTGTATAATTTAGAAACATCATAAGTTGCCATTTTAAATCTTGGTTTAAATTTGAGTTGTTTATAAAATTTAGTAAAGATTTATTGTCATTTATTAATTTATTTATTTCATTTTTAGTTAAGGGTTTGCCATTATTATGATTCTCATCAGCTTTATTATTATCTAGTAAATCCTTTAGAATGCATTGAATAATATAGTCTTTATCTAATGTTTTAAGGTAATCAATAAAATCTTTAGAACTTTCCATATGCAATATTTTTTCGTAGTCTATTAAACTTTCAGCTAACAGAGTATTCTTTTCTAATAGTAAATGAACTTTTTTATTATTTATGTCAACCTTCTTAGAAAGTCTTTCAACAGCCTTAAAAACGGTTTTGTTTGGATTAGCATCTACATTAGTAAAGAATTCTTCATAATTGTTATTAAATATAAAGTAGATACTATACAGAAAATCTATAGTTTTTCCTGCTTTTATGTTAAAAAATAAATTCATACAACCACCTCTTATTTTATGTATATCAAAACTATATTTTAATATATCTTAAAACCATTATATGTAAAATATGAAGAAATGTAAACTGTTTTCTAACAATTGAGAACTAAAAATTTTAATAGATGATGAAAGAATTTCCAGATATAAGTGATATGGGATTAAAAACGCTACTTCTTGTAAATAATTAGTAAAAAAGATTAGCAAGAGGTGGAGTTAATCACACGGAAAAGAGAATGGTATAGAGGAGCGATCTATCACGTTACAGTAAGAGGGAATAGACGAAATGATATATTTAGAGATAAAGAGGACTTTGAATATTATTTAAATACAGTAGCCTCTTCTCTACATGGTCCGGAACATGTAGAGACTGAAGCGTAGCTGAAGGAGCTTGCTAAAAAGTAAATAAAAATAGAACTTATGAGTCACATAGTCATTGTGACTCGTTTTGAATTTGAAACTGGTTTGTTTTACCCATCATATAAGCTAGCTTGATTATAGATTTCTCTTCTTCCGTTATTTTCCTGTTAAACATTTTTTCAAATTGATCTATAAGTTTATAGGTATCAACTTTAGTTTTTCTATTGTCTTGCCTAATTCTTTTTAAGTGTTTGTCAGGATAATAAGTTCTAATTTCAACTTTTTCACTATGAATTATTTTGAAAACTGTTGCTGTGTAGGAAGCATCACAAAAAGCATTATGGAATTCATCTTTTATTGGAATATTTAACAAGTCTACTGCATTACTCAGACCTATGTTAGTTCCTTTTGGGCAGTTAAGATATTTGGATGCGTAAAATTGTATGTTTATATAATCTCTAGGTAATTGTTCTGTGTCTAATTTATGATAATCTGCATTTCTAAAGAGTTCTTTCATATCTGACATTCCCCACACACACAATACATTTCTATTATTGTTGATAAATTTAATAAATTCATTGTATACTTGTGAAAAATTCATAGCAGTATTCAATTCATCAATTGTTATCCCAGTAAGTTTTTTGACAAAAGGGTGTAGTTCAGAATATATCTCAGGTTTAATAAACTTACTAAAAGTGGAGATAGTATTGAAATTGCCATCTAGTTTTACTGCGCCTATCTGGATAATTTCAAAGGGTATTTTTGAAGGATTTTCAATCTTTTCTTCTTTTCTGGATCTTAAGCTTTGGTTATATTCTAAATCAAATATTATAAAATTCATTTCTGCGCTCCTAAAAGAATTCTTTCATTATATAGTTTGCTGATTAGGATAAAAAAATACTCATATTAAATTGTTATACTGAATGTATAAGAATATTTAAGGTGCTGGTTATATGAAATATATAAGCAAGTGATCCAAAGAAGTATGTTCAACAAAGGTACTTGTAATTTCCTTGAAAATGTAAAAATTTTAGAAGTTGTGGTAAAATTTAATAGTATAAAATATGTATACTTTGTGTGTTAAAATGGTGGACAAATATTCGAAGGTATTACTTATATCCAATTACAACAATATTATTGGGAGGTTAGTAAAGTTGAAGAAAAGAGGAATTATAAAGTGGATATTACTGAGTAGTATAAGTATATGGATCATTATTTCAACTTTTTTTTATTTTCAACACCGGATTAAAGTAGATACTTATTATATTGGTAGGTATATAGAATTTGACGAATTCAGCGTGTTAGTAAAGAATGTTGAAAAGTATAATTTTGAGTATAATGATTATAAATATCATGATGTTCTATTTAAATTAAAATTACCATTGAATATAACAAAAGCAATATCAAAAATAAATTATTTTTATAGTAAACCTTATAGTTTTAATAAAGAATCATATAAATATAATGTTAATTGTGAAATTATATTTAATCCGGATTTTATAAATAAAGAACATATAGAGGAAAATATCAATAAAATGATGGGTATAGAAGTTTATAACGAGGATCTAACTTCAGTGGATAAAATAACTGGAAGTAGAATGCAATATGAAAGTAACAGTAATATTATTTACTATACCAAAATTAGTGATTGGAAAGAAAACTTTAGTGAAGGTTTAAAAGTTAGTGATCCTAAAAATGGTGATGAGTATCTAATTCCATTTGAAAAATCATTTTCCACTAAAACTTATAACTATTTTAATAGAAAAAATGACGATAGACACCAGATGGTGAATGATATAATTTTGAAATTTTTATGTACATATTATAACGGTGATATGAAAGCTTCAGAAAATTATATAAATGATAAATATGTAGATGATTTTCCATGGAATACAGTGAACCAATATGAGGAATTTGTGAATGCTAATTTTGAGTTGTCATATATAGGAAATTATAAAGGAGAAGAAGATGTATTTCATATCAATACTTCATTTTATCAAGAGGATAATTTAAAGAATAACCTTAACTTTTATTTGATTTATAGAGATTTTAATTGGCAGATTATTTATGTAGATTAGATATTCACAAGGAACCAAGGATAGGAATTTTTTCTAGACTGGGTTCCTTGGCGAATGTTATTTCGCCTTGTTATTGACATGGGGACAACTTTATTATACTATCACACTATTTAAAATTTAATTATTGATAATTGCATCGATAGTAATCTGGTAATTATCATTGAGAATGTTATCTTTCAGCAATAAAGTACAGATTAAATCCAATAGATACATAGTTGAAAATTGTGAATTAATAAACCGTGTGCGTTCTACAAACGACGAGTTATATATAATTAAGGTGGTATCTGCAAATTTTGTAATAGAGCTGTCTTCAAAGCTAGTTATAGCAACTGTTTTAGCACCATGATTTTTGGAAGTTTTAAGTGCATGAATTACATCTTCAGTTTCACCTGAAACAGAAATTCCGATGACCAAATCCTTCTCTGACACGATAGCACTATTTATGATCATCATATGAGTGTCTGATATAGCGTGAACATTGAAGCCCATTCGAAGTAGTCGTTGCATCATTTCAATTGCCGAAAGACCAGAACTACCAATCCCGTATATATAAATATTTCGAGCAGACTTAATAACCTCTACCAATTCGTAGATTAATGCTTTATCAATGAGTTGTTTTGTGCGTTCAATGACTTCACTATAATAGGTATAGACATCTGAAAAAACAGTATGGGCATCGGTAGATGGTTCTTTTGAATTGGTAATGTGAAGTTTAATTTTCATATCTACATAGCTACTACATCCAATTTTTTTGCAAAATCGTGTAATTGTAGCACCTGAAGTATTAGTTTTTTTTGCTAAATCTATTATACTGGTATTTTGAATTTGACCATTTTTATTTAGGATGTAAGTAGCGATTGATTTTTCCTTTTCGGTAAAGGCATTATATTTTTTTTGGATTTGAACTAAAAGACTCACAAAATACCTCCTGAAAGATTTAATAAGGATATTATACCATAAAATAAAAAGAAAAAGACAACTCATAGTAAAGTAAATCTGAAATTTATAAAAAAAATTTTCAAAAATACTATTGAATGAAAATGATTTTCATGATATTATGATGATGTTGATGCGAACGTTTAAAAAATCAATGTAAAGGTTAAAACGTTCTATTAAAATTAATATTGGAGGGATTCATATGTTCAAAAAACTACAAAAAATTGGAAAAGCATTTATGCTACCAATAGCACTTTTACCAGCAGCAGGTCTTCTACTAGGAATTGGTGGGGCATTATCTAATCCAAACACAGTTCAGGCATATCCATTTCTAGATATTTATTGGCTTCAAGGTATTTTTAAAGTTATGGCATCAGCCGGTAGTACCGTTTTTGGTAACTTAGCACTTATTATGTGTATAGGTTTATCATTAGGACTGGCTAAACGAGATAAAGGAACTGCAGCATTGGCAGGTGCAGTATCATTCTTGGTAATGAATGCTTCTATAAATGGTTTAATTGGAGCCTTCAATCCATCAGTAGAGTCTATTGATACAGGGGTTGTGGGAGCAATTGTAATAGGGTCTATGGTAGCACACTTACATAATACATACCACGATATTCAGTTACCAGCAGTACTTGGTTTCTTTGGAGGATCTAGATTTGTACCAATAATTTCGTCATTTGCAGCTATCGGAATAGGACTTATATTTTTCTTAATATGGCCGACTTTTCAAGGTTGGCTAACTAGTGCAGGAACATCAATTGCTAGCTTTGGATCTGTAGGAACATTTTTGTATGGTTTCTTATTAAGATTAAGTGGAGCAGTTGGACTTCATCACATGATTTACCCATTATTCTGGTATACAGAATTAGGTGGTGTGGCAGAAGTTGCAGGACAAACTGTTGTTGGGGCCCAAAAAATATTTTTCGCTCAATTGGCAGATCCGAATCACGTAGGTCTTTTCACAGAAGGAACACGTTTCTTTGCTGGAAGATTTGCAACAATGATGTTTGGTTTACCAGCTGCTTGCTTAGCAATGTACCATAGTGTGTCGAAATCAAAGAGAAAATTAGTTGGTGGTTTATTCTTAGGTGCCGCAATCACTTCATTCATTACAGGAATTACTGAACCAATTGAATTTATGTTTTTATTCACAGCACCATGGTTATATGTTATACATGCTTTGTTTGACGGCCTGTCATTTTTTATAGCGGACATATTGAATATATCTATAGGAAATACTTTTTCAGGTGGGTTAATAGACTTTACTTTATTTGGTGTTTTACAAGGGAATGCTTCTACTAACTGGATTTATGTTCTTATTGTAGGTCCAATATGGGCATGTTTGTATTATTTCTCATTTAGGTTTTTAATAACAAAATTCAATGTTATTACACCAGGTAGAGAACCAGAAGGAGAAGAGGTTAAAGTTATTACCAAAGACTCTTTAGTTGAGACTGCAAAAGAAGTTTTAGAAGCTTTGGGTGGTAAAGAGAATATAGAAGAAGTTGATGCTTGTATTACGCGTTTGAGAGTATCGGTGAAAGATATTCAAAAGGTAGACAAAAGTAGAATCAAAAGTTTGGGTGCAACGGCTGTTCTAGAAGTAAAAGGTGGCGTTCAAGCAATATTTGGTGCTAAAGCAGATCTATTGAAGCAAAAGATAAATCAAATTATAGAAAATGACTAGACTTATAATAATAAAAAGTATGTATGGAGGGTAAGTTATGAAAAAGGGATTAATTGTATCATGTCAAGCGTTACCAGAAGAACCATTACATAGTTCGCTAATCATGAGCAAAATGGCACTAGCGGCGGAGATGGTAGGAGCGGTTGGGATACGAGCTAATACCGTTGACGATATATTAGCAATCAAAAAAGAGGTAGACTTGCCCGTTATTGGAATTATAAAAAAACAGTATGAAGGCAAAATTCCATATATCACACCTACTATGAAAGAGGTTGAGGCTTTAATAGAAGCCCAAATAGAGATTATTGCTTTAGATGCAACAATGAATCAAAGTGAGGAATTTTTGAAAGAAGTTATAGAAAAATATCCTAACCAAAAATTTATGGCTGATATTTCAACAATTGAAGAAGGTATTAGAGCAGAAAAACTAGGTTTTAATTTCATAGGAACAACCTTGGTGGGTTATACAGAGCAATCTAAAAAAACCAACAATTTTGAAGTGTTAGAAGGGTTATTACAGCGTTGTAACACCAACATAATTGCTGAAGGAAACTTTGATACACCAGAAAAAGCTAAGAAGGCTATAGACTTAGGTGCTTATTCAGTTGTAGTGGGTAGTGCAATTACACGACCGCAGGTCATCGCTAAAAAATTTATTGATGCTATTAAATAGTAACATAATACAAGCTTCGCTTAATGCGAAGCTTGTGTTTTAAAAATTAGAATTTATTGAAAGGGAGAGGGTAAAATGTTCAAAATATTCAAAGGAAAATCAGAAATAGAATTAAAATCTCCTGTTACAGGTGAGATTATTCCAATTACCACGGTACCAGATGAGGTATTTGCACAGAAGTTAGTAGGAGATGGAATTGGAATTGTTCCTACTGAAGGAACTGTAGTTTCTCCTGTAGAGGGAGAAGTAGTTCAAATATTTCCTACAAAGCATGCTTTGGGTATTGTATCCAAAGATGGATTAGAGTTGTTAATACATGTTGGATTAGATACAGTAAAAATGAAAGGAGAAGGATTTGAATCTTTTGTTAAAGAAGGAGATAAAGTAAAGGTAGGACAAAAATTATTGACTTTTGATTTAGATTTAATTAGAGAGAAAGCAAAATCAACTATAACTATTTTTGTTATAACAAATTTTGATACAATTAAATCAATTGAGGTTGCTGATGGTAAGATCACAAAAGGAAAAGATACAGCTATGAGGGTTATTACAAAATAGTAACTTATTAAAACTAGTTTTAAGTTGCTGAAACGTGTATCAACATAGCAAGCTCGGTCTCAAGTTCCCTTGCAAAGGAGTCAGGAACCCAATGTCATCAACTTAAGAATAGGTTCTTTCGATATTTTAGTTTTCCTTAAGTTGATTACATTTATTGAGAAAATTACTATGGGCAATAAAATATTTTTGAAGATTTATAATAATACAGCAAGGAAAAAAACTTTCCCACCCCAATATATTATTAAATTAATGGTTGAAAGTTGTGAATGACACTTCAAATTACAATTTAAATCTTACAATTTATAACTATAAAAGGGGTGGATCTTTGAAAATAAGATTTTTTAATGTTAACGGTAAAGGATTTTGGGTACATGAATTTGGAGATAAAGGTGATATGGAGTTATTGGGAAATTTTTTTATGATTTTACTTATCGTTGGGTTTATTGGCCTTATTTTAGAGGCATTCCATATGCCAGTTGACAAGGACTTTATGTCAGATAAATATTTAGAGAAAGCTGAGGCATTTGTTATAGATACAATAGTAGATGCTGAAGAAAAATATTAGAAAGATAATGGTTATTATATTGGTGAAAATCATTCCTTTGTATTCATCTTCAATTTGTTCTCTTAAGTCATATATATCTAAATAGTGTAGATAGAAGGTACCCCTATTTAATCCAGCAAGTCGGTTATCATTTTGATGCTTATTTTTTGAATTGGCTTGTCTGCATAAAGAGTGATGAATGCGTCCATTATTTTCTTTTCGATGGTAAGTGCCTGTAAAGTTTTTGAACCGTCCTTAACATTATCCATTGGTTATCCCTCCAATTTTATTGAAATATAAATTCAATCAACAGATTCTGAAATATTGTTTATTCAATTATAGATTGCTATAGAATATAATAATTATACGTCAACGCGGTGTTGATTTTCAATGTTCAGTTGTATGAATTATAGTATAGTATGAAAGGAAGTAAGATTATGATTGTACAAAAGAAAAATTCACCAAAGTAGGTTTTAGAAAAAATTTTAAATCTATTAATCTTAATTTGGAGGTTACTATGAAAAATAATTATATGGAATGGGTAAAAGATAATTGGCAAAAATCAGCAATATTAGTCTTAGTGTATGTTTTAGTAATTTTGATACCAGTGTACTTTAGAGTAGAATTAATTGAATTTATGTTGTTATTAGCATTTCCTCTATATTTAGTTCACGAAATTGAAGAATATATCTATCCAGGTGGTTTCGCGGAATTTTTCAATAAGAATTTATTGAATGTGAATCCAGAAGATACGATTGTACCAGTTGATAGAGAAGTAATATTTTGGATTAATATGATTTATATTTGGATGATAATACCTATATTTTCTGGACTAGGTTTTTACAATTTAAAATTTGCAGCATGGATACCATACTTCTTCATATTTCAAGCATTTTCTCATTTAGGTATGGGCATAAAAGGTAAAAAGGTCTTTAATCCAGGGATTAGATCGTCATTTGTTTTACATCTACCATACTCGATATTTATGATTAAATTGTTGATTTTAAACGATATCTTCATAAATCCGTATATTAATACATATATGGTTATTGGATTTATTTTTAATGGTTTACTACCTGTGTTTGCAGTTATGCCAAACAAATACGGCATTATAAGTAGATATCACAAGCGTTTAAAAGAGGAAAAATAGGTAGGGTTTATGGAGATAAACTTTATGGTGACCCTAATTCAACATGTAGCAAGTTTGTCCCACTATAATACCGCTCACTTCACGAATTATATTGATATTTCAGAGGTTGTACATAAGTTAAAATAGTTGAACTAACCAGTATTGAAACCAGATACTGGTTTGTGATAATAGAATAAAATAATGTAAATAGAATATGATTTCTTAATGCATTACCTTATTACTAAGTTTTAAAGTATAGTGTGATACAATATAAAATAAAGGTGGTGAAAATGATGATTATGAATGTTACTGCTGATGATAAGTCTATACAAGAAATTAAATCTATAATGGAAGATTGCCAAGTAGATGAATCTAAAAATATTAGAATTTATGATGGTAAAGGCTGAGGTGGGCCAAGTTTTGGTATTGCTTTGGATGAGCAAAAGGAAAATGATGTTTTGGGTGAAACAAAAGGAGTAAAGTTTGTCATGGAAAAAGAAATATTTGATAAATATGGAGATATAAAAATTGAATCTATTGGCTTAAGGCTGAAGATATCTCCAGTTAATCAACCTGATTATGCAGGATGCAGTAGTTGTGGTGGTTGCGGATAATAAACCAGCAAATGTTCCCAGGACCAAGAAAACTGTTTATTAATATTGATGAAACGATGAATAATAATCAAATAATGAATTTATAATCTAGTAAATAAAGAAAGATAGGGCTCCTTAGAGAATACTATCTTTTTCTTTATCCAATAATTCTGTAGTTTATAACATCTTCTATATAAACTTGTTTTAGAGCTATATTTATAATGACTTTATTTTTTCAAGTATAAGATCAATAGATTTTTGTGTGTTTATACAATTTGGATTTATTTCTAAAGCATTATTATATGCTTCAAGAGCTTCTTTATGTTTACCTAACATACTTAAAGCAAAACCTTTATTCGTATATGAGTCAAACTCATTTACATCTATTTTTAGAGCAATATCACAAATTTCAATTGCTTCCGTATATCTTTGTAATTTATTTAAAGCTAAAGCTTTATTTATATAACCTACTGGAATATTTTCATTAATCTGTATTGCTTTTTCAGCGCATAGCAATGCTTCATCATATTTCTTCATATTAGATAGTAAACATGATTTGTTACTGTAAGCAAAGTAATTATTTGGTTCTAATTCAAGAACTTTATCATAACAAAGTAAGGATTCCTCAAATTCACCTAATAAGTCAAGTGCGTATCCTTTATTTATATATGACTCAACATCTTTTTTGTTTATTTTTATAGCAATATCACAACAAGGTATTACTTCAGCATATCTTTTAAGTTGTAATAAGGCATATGATTTATCGCAGTATATAGATGAATCATTGTTATCTAATTGGGAAGCTTTGTCATAATAAATAAGAGAGTCTTCATATCTATCTATACTACTATATAAATTTGCTTTGGTTAGATAATAATCGCTATCATTAGAATTGAGGGCTATAGCTTTAGTAATGCATCCAATTGCATCTTCAAATTCTCCTAATGCTTCAAGTTCAACAGCTTTATTGTAATAGAATACATCATTGTTAGGTTCAAGTTGTATTCCTTGATCGTAGGACTTAATAGCACCTATAATATCATCTAAATTTGATAGAATACAACCTTTATAGTTATATAAACTAGAATCATCAGAATACAAGCTTAGAGCTTCATTACAAACTATCAATGCATCTTCATATTTTTCCAAACCCTCAAGATTATCTATTTCATTTTTGTAATTGTTGATACTTTTCTTAATCATATGTTAAAATCCCCTTTATGATAATATGTGGTGTAATTAACAATATACTTCTTTTTAAAAAGTGTGTCAACTTTTGTAAGTGAGTCAGCTAAGTTACTTTACAAATGGTACCGGTAGGATGTGCATAAACGTCCTGATGTTTTAGAAGCTACTATAAATAGAGTATTTGAGAAATTAAAATCTGAGGGAAATATACAAGTATAATGTTAGCTGAAAAGATAGCTGATGGAGAACTAAAGCTTACTGATAAAATAAAATTATATGTCAATGTTTAAAATATAATATTTAATTGGAGGCAAGCATTCCCTCTTAAAGTGGTTAGAAACCAAATACAGACAGTAAATAACATTTGTGCAAATCCAAGAAATCCATCTTTAGTTGTAGCATCAGGAAAAGTTGGAAGGTGTCCAATGAAATTTGTAGCACATAATTCGTCAAGACCATCAATACTGTTTTTTTCAATTAAATCACATACAATTGTTTTGTTATCTTTTTGTGTCATTTTTTTAACTCCTTTTCTTATTAAATTCATTCCTTTTGGTTTCCTATTAGATAATACCAATATTATCGATTTTGCACATCAACCGAAAGGCTGATATATATAATGGCTATTTTGAAAAGTGCGAATATGGATATTATAGAATTTATATAAATATCAACCGTTCGGTTAATGCTTAATACAGGGCTTATTTAGTAGATTAAGTGATATATTTCCAAAAAGAATATTCTTCTTATTCATAAGCAAGTGGCCCAAACAAGTTTGCTCCACTAGGGTACCGCTCACTTTCTGAAATTTGTAGATATTTTAGAAGTTGTACAATAACTAAAATGGTTAAAGTAACCAGTATTTTAATGATACTGGGTTTGGATTATAGAATAAAAAAATGTAAATATGATATAATTTAAGATATAGTGAAAAATGTGAGGTGAGAATATAATAAGCAGAAAAGCTGATAACAATTTTGTACAATAAACTTAGTATGATTTTTGATATACTCCTTAAAAAAAGGAGTTTTTTATATGGATAAGTTTAAAGTAATATTTGTTATGATATTATGGGGAAGTGTGGGAGTCTTTACTCGATTTATTTTTATTGAGCCATCACTTTTAGCTTTATGTAGAGCTATATTATCGATTCCAGTGTTATTAGTAATTACAATTTTGTCGGAAGATTTATTAAATAAAAAATTAATTATAAAGGATGTATGCCCATTTATAATTAGTGGTGCTTTTATTGGTTTTGCATGGTTATTTCTTTTTTTAGCTTTTAAACATACAAGTGTAGCTACTGCTACATTAACATATAATATGTGTCCAGTATATGTTTTACTCTTGTCACCATTATTATTAAAAGAGAGATTAGAACGTATACATATTATAAATGTAGTATTGGCATTTTTAGGATTGATAATGATTGTGCTTTCTGATTATAGAACAATTGATACAGGGGTATTAGGTATTGCATTTGGTACCATGTCTGGTACCCTTTATGCAATTATTGTTATAATGAATCGTAAAATTTCCACAACTTTAAAAGTAGGTACAACAACATTGATTCAAATGATATCAGCTAGTGTTGTGCTTTTACCTGTTGTAATTTACAATAAATTATTTGTCCAATTGTATTCCATGAATAAAAT
Organism: Clostridium sediminicola; assembly: GCF_050402865.1. NCBI lineage: Bacteria > Bacillati > Bacillota > Clostridia > Eubacteriales > Clostridiaceae > Clostridium > Clostridium sediminicola. Next base: position 11,110 of record NZ_BAABMF010000034.1, on the reverse strand, counting down.
AAGTGTAACTATGTTGTTAATTTTGGGATTTGTGCATACTGGAATTGGATTTATGTTATATTTTTCTTCTTATGCTAAGTTGTCGGCGATATCAATTGCTTTAATAAGCTATCTTGAACCTGTGTTTGCGGTGTTTTTTGCAATTATTTTTATTGGGGAAGAACTAAGTTATATTCAGGTTATAGGGAGTACGTTGATTCTAGGTTCTACATTTTATACAGAAATTTATAAAAATTGGATAGGGCGCACTAAATTGGACGGAAAAGTTAAGGTTCAGTAATCTAATAATATTAATAAGCAAATGGGATGAATTTCCATTATTAAGATTGGGAATTATTTGGATTTTTATATAAAAATAGAACTATATATTTTTCAAAGGGTGATGATTATGAAAGGAATAGAATATTATAGAGAAGAGTCATTTGATATGATTGAGATTAAAACTTGTTGTGATGATTTACATGCATATAAAAGCCATCTTCATCAAGAGTTATCAATTGGATATATCACAAAAGGTTCAACATTCTTAACTATTAATGAAAAAGAATACTATATTGAAGCTGGTGAGGCTGTAATTATTTATCCACTTGTAAGTCATAAATGTCAACCAGTGGATATCAATAATTGGGAATTTACAATGATTTATATAGATGATGAGTTTTGTAAAGGAATATTTGATAACTTAGTTGCCAAAAATTCAATTGGATTAAAAAAGTTAAGTAATGATGAATTTGAGCAAATCAAACACCTAGCAGATTTTATAAAGAGCGATGCTAGTCACCTTGATAAGGCAGTTGAATTAATAAACACACTTAGCGAATTGTTCATCAAATGTGATATTGATATGTTCATACAGTTTCAAAGTAGTAAAAAAATGAATTCAATAAAAAAATATATTGAAGACCACTTTCTTAATAATCTTCACCTAAAGGATATGGAAGATGAATTTAACATTAATAAATTTTCTCTAATCAGAAATTTTAAAAGGAAGTTTAACACGACACCAAATGCTTATCAATTGCAACTTAAAGTTGATTATGGAAAAAAATTATTAAAAGGAAGTAGTGATATAGTTGATATTGCAATAAGGGCTAGTTTTTATGATCAAGCTCATTTCACTAAGGAGTTTAAAAAAGCTTATGGGATAACACCTCTTCAGTATTATAAATCTATTCACTAATTAAGTATCAATATAGTACATGCCTATTGGAATTATAGCAAATACTGCGGCGGCTCTAGGTATCAGTATTGCTAGTCATATAGATGGTTTAGCTGGAAAGAAATTAAAAGACATGGATGGAAGAGTTCATATTGTTTCAAGTGTGAAGGATCAGATAATAGTGCAAAATACACTATGAGGTTTTTACTAAATTTAAGAGTTAAGAATAGTAGCTATCTAATTGTGTCTGAAGCTACTATTTTTTATACTTAAAAATAATCCATATATTTTTTTCCACATCCATTAAATTTGAAGATGATTTAATAAAACTTACCAAATATTATTTTCCAATTCATTCATAGTACTAGTTATATGTTTATATAATTTACTGTAATAGTATTTATCTATTGATAAACTTCTTCTAAGGTTTATCTATGAGTGACAAGTTGCAAGTTACAAGTGACAAGTTATGGATAACTTTCACTAATGTGAAAGCTTTAATTCAAAAAGATTAAATCTTTCATAAACTCATCACTTGTCACTCATATAGATATACCTAAAAAGTAGTATATCTATAGATAAAGAAGAAGGGTAAGGAGGATAGTGTTATGTTAGAAAGCAAATGTCCAGTTACAGGAAGAACAAGTAGAGCAGTAGCCGGTGGGGGAACAACTATTAAGTATTGGTGGCCAAATCAGCTTAAGCTTAATGTTCTTCGTCAAAACTCAGAACTAAGCAACCCTATGTCTAAAGGTTTTAACTATGCTGATGAATTTAAAAAATTAGATTATTATGAACTAAAGAATGATTTATATGAGTTGATGACAGATTCTAAGGAATGGTGGCCTGCTGATTATGGTCACTATGGACCATTCTTTATTCGTATGGCTTGGCATAGTGCTGGAACTTATAGAACTAGTGATGGTAGAGGAGGTGGAGGGTTAGGATTACAGCGTTTTCCACCACTTAATAGCTGGCCAGATAATATAAATTTAGATAAAGCACGCCGTTTACTTTGGCCAATTAAAAAGAAATATGGAAATAAAATATCTTGGGCTGACCTTATGATATTGACAGGTAACTGTGCATTAGAATCTATGGGATTAAAGACAATTGGTTTTGGTGGTGGCAGAGTGGATGTTTGGGAACCACAGGAGGATATTTACTGGGGTAGTGAAAAAGAATGGCTTGGAGATGAGCGTGACAAACATGATAAAGACGATAAAGATGATAAAGAACTTGAAAATCCTCTTGCTGCTACACAAATGGGTTTAATTTATGTAAACCCAGAGGGACCAAATGGAAACCCTGACCCTAAGGCATCAGCCAATGAGGTAAGGGAAACATTCTCTCGTATGGCAATGAATGATGAGGAAACTGTTGCTCTTATAGCAGGTGGACATACTTTTGGTAAATGTCATGGTGCTGCATCACCTTCGTATGTTGGACCTGAGCCAGAAGCTGCACCTATTGAACAGCAAGGGTTAGGTTGGAAAAATAGCTACAAAACTGGTAATGGCCCAAATACCATAAGTAGTGGTCTTGAAGGTGCATGGAAAGCAGAGCCTACAAAGTGGACAATGGGTTACTTAAAAACATTATTTAAATATGAGTGGGAATTAGTTAAAAGTCCTGCAGGAGCATACCAATGGTTAGCTAAATATGTACATGAAGAGGATATGGTAGTTGATGCCTATGATCCATTAAAAAAGCATAGACCTATGATGACCACAGCAGATTTAGCACTTATTTATGATCCAATTTACAAATCAATAGCAAAGGATTATCTAGAAAATCCAGAAAAATTAGCTGAGGATTTTGCCAAAGCTTGGTTTAAATTAACCCATAGAGATATGGGACCAATATCAAGATATTTAGGACCAGAAGTTCCAACAGAAAGCTTTATTTGGCAAGACCCAGTTCCAAAAGTTAACTATAAATTGATTAATAAAAAGAATATTTCAGAGCTTAAGAAAAAGATTTTAGATTCAGGCTTGTCAATATCAGAACTTGTTACAACAGCTTGGGAATCTGCATCAACATTTCGTGGTTCAGATAAGCGTGGAGGGGCAAATGGGGCAAGAATACGCCTAAAGCCACAAAGACAATGGCAAAGTAATGAGCCGGAAAAGCTTAGCAAGGTTTTAAATACCTTAGAAAAAATCCAAAAGAGTTTTAATAAGTCACATTCAAAGGGCAAGAAGGTTTCTTTAGCTGATATTATTGTATTAGGTGGATGTGCTGGTATTGAACAAGCTGCAAAAAATTCAGGATACAACATTACTGTTTCTTTTACTCCAGGACGAACTGATGCAACCCAAGAGCAAACAGATATAAAGTCATTTAGTGTTCTTGAACCTAAGGCAGATGGATTTAGAAACTATACAAAAGATAAATATGCAGCAACATCAGAGGATATGTTAATAGATAGAGCACAATTATTAACACTAACTATTCCAGAAATGACAGTATTAATTGGTGGGATGCGTGTGTTAAACACTAATTATAAAGAATCAAAGGATGGAGTGTTTACAAAGAGGAAAGAATGTCTTACAAATGATTTCTTTGTAAATCTTCTTGATATTAATACCCAGTGGAAGATGTCACCTGAATCTAAAGAAAAATTTATAGGTTTTGATAGAAAAACAGACAGGAGGAAGTGGACAGCAACAAGAGTTGATCTTATATTTGGATCAAATTCACAACTTCGCGCAGTTGCTGAGGTATATGCATCTAATGGCAATGAGAAAAAGTTCATACAAGATTTTGTAGCGGCATGGAATAAAGTAATGAATGCAGACCGTTTTGATGTTGAAGAATATGGTTAAATAAAAACCTCATTTACAGTGGTTAAGGAGAATTGTATTATAAATAGTGGTCATTTATTTTGAAGAGTAAAGAGTAGCTAAAACTTACGTAACTCTTTACCTCAAAATAAACCCCACTAAAAAATTTTTATCCTATTGCAAGTACTTCATCTGAAGTATCATTTACCATATTTCTTATCCATTTAAATGACTTAAATCTTTGTATCATAAAGACAACTTTTATAAGTTCTTCAACTCCAGTAAATGCAACAACAAAATATAATGGTAAGTGAAGCACAAATGCAGCTATAAAGGCTAGAGGTATACCTATGCACCAAAGTGTAGCTCCTTGAAGTATAGAACCATAAGTAGCATCTCCGCCACCTCTAAGTATTCCAACTATCATAACAGAATTATAAACCTTAACAACCATAATAATTGAATATACATATAGTATATAAGTTGAAGCTAATTTAACTTCATGTGATACATTAAAGAAAGAAATTAGAGGCTTTGCTAATATGAAAAGTATAATACCTAAAATTAAAGATATTAATATAGATAACCTAGCTATCTTCTTAGATGACTCTATAGCCACATCCTCTCTATTAGCACCAATTGCATTTCCTATTATAACTACTGCAGCATAAGCAAGTCCAAAAGTAAATATCATAAATAAGTTCATTATAGTTGAACATATTTGCATTGATGCAGCTGCACGAGTACCTATTCTTGCGTATATTGCAATGTATGTTACGTTACCAAGTCCCCAACAAGCTTCATTTAAAACAATTGGTATAGTTACAGTTGATAATGTCTTAGTTAATTTTTTAGATAATCCTCTTAAATCTCTTAGTTTAATATTTAATACTTTATCTTTAAAATATACTACAAATAATATCATACTACATTCGCATATTCTTGCAATAAGAGTTGCTATTGCAGCACCTTGAGTTTTAAGTTCAGGCATTCCAAAATTTCCAAATATAAGACCATAGTTTAACACTCCATTTATAATAAGACCTAATAAACTTGCAAACATCGGTAATTTAGTATTTTCAACACTTCTAAGAGCAGAAGCAAAAACAAATGAAATACCTGTAAATATATAACTTATAACTGTTAGTCTCATGTACTCACTACCTATAACTACAACTGATGAATCCTTATTAAAGATTGCCATTATTTTTTCAGGCATCATAAAACCTATAAATGTAAAGGTTAGTGATAGAAGTAAACTTACAATTAAAGATTTACTTAAAACCTTTTTTATATTATCTCTATCATTTTTGCCCCAAAGCTGTGAAATTAATACTCCACAGCCACCAGCTATACCTAAGATAAATAAGGTGAATAAGAAGTAGTATTGATTTGCAATACCCACAGAGGCTAGCTCTATTTCTCCCACTTTACCGATCATCATGGTATCCAACATATTAAGTGATGATGTTATTAGACTTTGTAAAACGATTGGTAAAGTTATCATAAATAAATTCTTATAAAATCTTTTATTATTCCTATACTCTTTGATTAAATTAAATGACATGTAAAAACTCCTTTCTTAAAAAGATAGAATATATTAATTAGAAATCTAATTAATTGCAAAAAAAGAACCTCCACTTTGAGTTTTTTTCAAGTGGAGGTTCGACACTTTGATATTTTTAAAATATCTATTATATTTAGTTTTAATTAATATTTTTCTCTAAATTCTTTTGTAATTATAAGTAAAAAAAATCATTTTGTCAATAACAAATTTTAGTTGTTTGTCTCTAGTTAATAAAAATACCAACAGTATGGTTCTGTTGGTATTTTTTATGTTATTTAATCAAGATGGGGAGGATCTTCATAATTTGTATAGTTCGTAGATGATAATTCTTCTCCTTTTACTTTTCTTTCCTTTTTGCACTCTGGATGTTGAAATTTGGATTTTTCAACATTTTTTCTTTTTTCTTTTTTAGGCATAAAAAGTCTCCTTTTTTTATTATAAATCAACAACTTCGAATATATTTTTTGTGATTTTAGGTTTTTTATTCAAGTATATCTTAAATTTTATAAAAAAATATATGACAATACCAATTGTTGTAACCTTAGATTGATGACTATAGAATTTGTATTATTTTTTCATATTCATCATTGCTAAGATAATGAAAAATATTTATAGGAATTAATCCGAATCTCATTGTTGTTATATACTTTCCCACTAATGTATCATCTTCATTTTTTCGGTATCTTTGAGTTTTATGTTTTTTTACTAATATAACTTTCTTATCACTTAGTTTTTTTGCAATATAATAATTTTTAGTAGATAGTATTATTTTTACTCTTACATCAATAAGATTTTCCATTTGTTAATCAATCTCCAATCTTTTTATATTAACTATTTTAAAATTTAAAGTAATTTCAGTAATACATACCCTTAGAAATAAACCAATAAATGAATTTAGTTTCATTTCCTTTATTTTGAGTAAATTACATATTGATTATATCATAAAACAACTAAAGTATTAAGAAGTTTAATTGGTAATTGATTAAAATTAAAATATTATTTCAAAAATCACTGATACGCCTGTAACTTGCTGGAAAATGTAGATATTTAAGAAGTTGTAATAAAACTTAAAAGTATCAGATAAGCTAGTATTTAAAATATTATATAGACTAATATAGAATTATATAACACTATATAACTTGACATAGTGTGAAGTATAAGTTATACTATGGATATGTTCATTGTCAAAAATATGAATTTTAACTTAAAGAATAAAGAGGCGAATGATAATGGTTCATAATATTTATAGAATTTCCCTAAAGCTTAAAACACCATCTGCAGAAGGGAAAAAAATAAATTTTAAAGAGAATAAAGATGATTTATTTGATGCGTTACATGAATTCAACATGAAATATCGCTCATGGAGTAAAAGGTTGATACTTACCAATATTGAGAATAATTTTTTTGATATTTTACTTGTTATCGAAAAACATAAAGATAAAGTTTCTACACGTGAAATAAGATCTTTTACTGCTTATCTAAATAAAGAAAAAAATTGGTCAGTTTATTCTAGGGATCCTTCAAAATTATTTGAAGGTATAAAATTTTCAAATATATCACTTGATAAAGCAAAAGAGATTATTACAAATATTGAAAGTTCTACTAAATTGTATTCTTTACAAGAAGAGAATATTAAATTCGTACTTCAAACTAAAAGTAACATAAATCCAAAAGATATTAACCAAGAAAAAAGTGATTTATTTTTGGGAATAAATGAAGAGTTAAGTGATGAACAAGCACTTGCAATATTTGATTATTTATTAAAAACAAAACTAATGGGCAATAATTATGAAAAGAAAAAAGAAACAATATCACAAATTAAAGATATGTTATTTAAATGGATTTAATTAATCGTAATATTTGGTATAAAAACATAATAAATAATGAAGTAGATGGAGTAATTAGCTAGTTAATGAGCTAATCAACGTGTTGAATATTTAATGTGGTGGTTTGTTAGTTAACACTTATAAAGCGAAATTTTCATTGAAAAATTCCGGGTTTAGAACTGGGGCTTGCTTAGGATCAAATGGTCATAAGCTATACTATTGTTTAATGGTATAATGTGAACTTTAATAAATTAAAGTGAAACTTAAGCACTCTAACTCTATTTTAAATAGAGTTAGAGTGCTTTTTATTTATAATAAATACAAATATTTTCTAAATAAAGATAAATATAGTTGCACAAGAAAATGAATGTAAATTAGTAAATTGATACATTAATAACTACAGGATTAAGTTATAAGAAATTTTAAATGATTATTTGTGTTTAACTTTTTGGTGTTATATATAACATAAAAGTTGAGGAATAATAAAAGCTTTAAAAGCTAATAAATACATATAGGAGGGTTTATAAAATGAAAAAAATTAAGAAATTATTACTAATTATAGTGAGCTCAATTCTTATTACTAGTTTAGCAGGTTGTGCTAGTCAACCTAAAAAAATTGTTATTGGAGAAGGTGACTGGGATAGTTGTGCATTCCATGATCAAGTTGCAAAATTAATTATAGAAGAAGGTTATGGAAAATCTGTTGATATTGTTACTGCTGATACTGCTGTTATGATTTCGGGTTTTAAAACAAAGGATATTGATTTATCTATGGAATTATGGTCAGATAATGTACCAACATATGATGAAGATATAGCTAAAGGCGATTATGTAATCTTATCAACTAATTATGACGATAATATGCAAGGTTTGTACGTTCCTAAATATTTAATCGAAGAAGCTCCTGACTTAAAAACTGTTGAAGATTTAAAAAAATACCCAAATCTTTTTCCAGATCCTGAAGGTTCAGATAAAGGGATAATATATGGTGGTCCAGAGGGCTGGGGTGCAACAGAATTTTTACACAAGAAAATGAAGGAATACGGATTAGATGAATCCTATAGTTTTAAGACAATCGATTCTAGTGCAACGTTATCAGCTACTTTAGCCTCTGCTTATGAAAAAGGGGAGCCTTGGGTAGGTTATAGCTGGGAGCCAACTTGGATAATGGGGAAATATGATATGGTATTACTTCAAGATTCCGAATATTCTGATGAAAATTATGAAAAAGGTATAGGATCATTTACATCTGTTGATGTTCAAGTAGCAGCTAATTCAGATTTTAAAGATAATTATACAGAAATTGCTGATTTCTTATCAAAGTATAAAACATCGTCAAAACTTACTAGTAATGCACTTGCATATATGCAAGAAAACGAAGCTGAAGCTGACGAAGCTGCTAAATGGTTCTTAAATGAAAATAAAGATTTAATGAAAGAATGGGTAACTGAGGATGCTTACAATAAAGTAATAGAAGCAATTCAATAGATAGTAATATACCCTCTTTGAGATTGAACTAACAATTTTAAAGGAGGGTATATTATTGGATTATATTAAAAAAGGAGTTGATTATAAATTGTTTAATTTTCCAGAAGGACTACGTTTTCAAATAAGTGAGCCTATAGATCAATTTGTTAATTGGCTATTGATTAATTTAGATAGCTTTTTTGATGCAATAAGTATGTTTATATTAACTATATTTAGTGGAATTGAATTTGTTCTAAATGTGATACCATGGTGGGTTTCGATTATCGCATTATTTTATGTAGGATGGAAACTCTACTCCCTTAGAACTGGTTTTTTATTATCTTTTATGCTCTTTGCAATAGGAGTTTTTGGATTATGGGATATGATGCTTTATACCCTTGCTATTGTTATTTTATCAGTTATTGTTTCAGTAATTTTAGGATTACCTATAGGAATACTTATGGCAAAATCTAATACTACAAAAAGAATCTTTATGCCAATTCTTGATGCTATGCAGACAATGCCAAGTTTTGTTTACTTGATTCCTGCTGTTATGCTTTTTGGATTTGGAAAAGTTCCAGCAGTATTTGCTACAACAACTTATGCATTACCACCACTTATTAGATTAACATACCTAGGTATATCTAAAGTTAATAAGGAAGTAATTGAAGCTGGATTATCTTTTGGTTCTACACCAAAACAAATGCTTTTTAAGATTGAATTTCCACAAGCTCTATCTACAATTATGACAGGTGTTAATCAAACAACAATGATGGCCATGGCTATGGTTGTAATTTCGTCAATGATTGGAGCAGAAGGAATTGGAGAGCAAGTATTAATATCTATTCGTCGTCTAGAAGTTGGCCAAGGTTTCCAATCTGGTTTAGCAATTGTATTTTTAGCAATTATATTAGATAGAGTATTGCAAGGAACTGCTAATAAATTTAAGGAAACGGAGGGATAGATAATGTCGAACAAGCAAATAGAGATAAATAATCTAACTCTTATTTTTGGTAACCAAAAAGAAAAAGCATTGAAAATGCTTAAAGAAAATAAAAGTATCCAAGAAGTAAAGAATAAGACTAAATGTAATGTAGGTGTTAATAATGTAAGTTTTGATATTGAAGAAGGAGAGCTATTTGTTATCGTTGGTTTATCTGGTAGTGGCAAATCTTCTTTGATACGTTGTTTAAATTTATTAAATAAGCCTACAACAGGAGAACTTTTAATAAATGGAGACAATATTATTAATTATAATAAAGAAGAGTTAATAAATTTTAGAAGAAAAAAAATATCTATGGTGTTTCAAAATTTTGGATTATTAAGTCATCGTACTGTACTTAAAAATGTGGAATATGGTCTTGAAGTACAAGGGATTCCACAAGAGGAAAGAGAAAAAAAAGCATTAAACGCAATTGAATTAGTTGGCTTAAAAGGCTGGGAAAAGAGTTTACCTCGTCAACTAAGTGGTGGAATGAAGCAAAGGGTTGGTCTTGCGAGAGCATTGGCAAATGATCCAGAAATATTATTAATGGATGAACCATTTAGTGCACTTGATCCACTTATACGTCGTGATATGCAGGTTGAATTTTTGAGTATTGAAGATTATATGGACAAAACCATAGTATTTATCACCCATGATATGAATGAAGCATTTAAATTAGGGGATCGTATTATGCTACTTAAAGATGGCGAAATTGTTCAAATTGGGAAACCTAAAGATTTCTTGGAAAATCCAGCTAATGAATATGTGGAAAGCTTTATAGAAGATGTTGATAAATCTAGAATTCTTCGTGTAAAAACAGTTATGAGAAAGCCTACTGTGCTTGCATTTAAAGATGAAAATAGAGTAAGTGTAATCAATAAATTAGAAGAAGTGGAAAGAGATTTTTGTTTTGTTACTGATGATGCTAATAATCTACTAGGTTATGTAGAGTTAGAAACTTTAAAGAACTGCAAAGATGAAAACATTAATTCAAGAATAGTTGATGAATATGAAAGCTTAAATAGAAATGCTTTCTTACATGAAGCTTGGTCAAAATTGGACGAAAACGATTATGATGTGCCTTTAGTTGATAAAAAAAATCGCTTACGTGGTGTAATAAGTCATAGTGACGTTGTTTCAGCATTAGCATAATTAAAATGTTATCTAGTAACTATGCGGTCTTAAGGGGTGTGCTCAATTTTAAAATGGTACCTATAGAATGGACACTAAGAAAAGGTGTTTATTCTATAGGTATTTTTTTGTATACTTTATTTAGAAGAAAGAGAGGTTGAATTTAAATGAGTAAAATCACTTTCACTG